>CAJXWA010000006.1 GCA_913062525.1 uncultured Alphaproteobacteria bacterium
AGTTAATAAAGTATTAATAAAGCTAGTCACTCAGAGGCTTCTAGGCAAGGAAACAAATATAAATTTTTGATTTTTAAGTTCTTTTTTGCCCAATGCTTGGATAAAAGTAACCCTATGACCATAGTTACTCGCTTCGCGCCCAGCCCAACGGGACATCTACATGTTGGACATGCCTACTCTGCCTCTCTTGCCTATAAACAGGCCAGGGAGGGATCGGGACGATTCTTACTGAGAATGGAAGATATCGATCAGACCCGCTGCCGCTCTGAATATGAGGGGGTCATTTATGATGATCTGAAATGGCTTGGTCTGACATGGGAAGAACCTGTCAGAAAGCAAAGCGAGCATATGGATGATTATGCGGCAGTTCTAGATCGACTGTTTGAACGCGGCCTTATTTATCCTTGTTTTTGTACGCGCAGGGAAATCACAGTAGAAATTGCCCGCAGTTATTCAGCGCCACATGGTCCAGAAGGTCCACTATATCCGGGAACCTGCAAATCATTATCCCATAGAGAACGGGATCAAAAATTTGAACAAGAGAAGCCGTATGCTTTGCGCTTAGATATGGCGGCGGCATTAAAACTCGTTGATGTGTCGCAGCTCTTCTTCCAAGAAACAGACAAAGGGACAATTCAATGTAACCCCCTAAAGTTTGGGGATGTTGTTCTTGCGCGAAAAGACACGCCAACAAGTTATCATTTGGCAGTGACTCTTGATGATGCATTTCAAGGGGTGACACTTGTTGTGCGCGGACAAGACCTTTTCGATGCGACCCATTTACACCGCTTGTTACAGCATTTACTGGATTTACCAACGCCGCGATATATGCATCACGGGCTGGTCTCGGATATGAAAGGCCAACGCCTTGCAAAACGAGATAAGTCGGTGACCTTGCAAGTAATTCGAGAAAATGGTTACTCTCAGTCAGATGTTCGAAAATTGATCGGCTTCAAAATATAAAGAAACGAAAAAGGTAAATGCCATGATTTCTGTTACGATTACGCCTGTTTATGTGGCGCTTACAGCGCTTCTGATGCTGGTACTTTCGGTCAAGGTTTCGAAAATGCGGCTGAAGCATGGCGTATCTCTTGGGGACGGCGGGGAGGCGGCTGTTAATCTCGCAATTCGGGGATTTGGAAATCTTACGGAATATGCGCCAATTATTCTTGCTCTATTGTTGATGATGGAGCTTCAGGGAATTGGCGCGATTTGGCTTCACGCTTTTGGTATCGCATTCCTAGTTGCCCGTGTGATGCATCCCCTTGCCCTTTATGATCAAAGAAGCGCGCCAAAGTGGAAACTCTTGACGCGGCAGTTTGCAGCAACGGCCACATTGGTTCTTCTTCTCGTTGGTGGGCTGACGGTGTTGTATTCTGCCTTGTCGTCGATGATCTAAATCAGAGACTAGATGAGCCCGCCTGAATTACGGGCTCATCTAGAATTTATGACTTGTTGTCGCTGTCGACAATGATATCGACCATATCGGACATGATGTCGTTCATATGGAAATCTTTCGGCGTGTAAACAGCCGAAACACCCTTCTTCTTTAGAAGTTCTGCGTCTTCGGGTGGAATAATACCACCGACAACCACTGGAATGTGACTAAGGCCTGCGGATTTCAACTTTTCTACAACATCTGTTGCGAGGGAGATGTGAGAGCCAGATAAAATTGACAGGCCGACCACGTGAACATTCTCATTTAATGCGGCGTTGACAATTTGTTCAGGTGTTAGGCGAATGCCTTCATAGACAACCTCCATACCGCTATCACGGGCAGCTACGGCGATTTGTTCCGCGCCGTTTGAATGTCCGTCTAGCCCAGGTTTTCCAACCAGGACTTTCAAGGGCCGGCCCATGATTTTGGCGGCTTCACTGACTTTTTCTCTCAGTTCGTCAATATCATCGCCGCTACTGTTGGAAGCCGCACCACTGACACCCGTTGGGGCGCGGTATTCGCCGTATATGGTGCGTAATGTTTCAGACCATTCGCCGGTCGTAACGCCAGCTTTTGCGGCGGCGATTGACGGCGGCATAATATTGTCGCCTTTTGTCGCGGCGGCTTTTAGATCCGCAAGGGCCTTATTCACTTTGCCTTGATCACGGCCTGCGCGCCATTGCTGCAGCCGTTCAATTTGCTCAGTTTCTGCTTTTGGATCAACCGTCATGATCCCGCCGTCCCCGTCTTGGGTGAGCGGCGAGGGGGTGCTTTCGGTAAATTTATTCACGCCGATAACGGGAAGTGCACCTGAGATCACGGATTGAACCCGTTTTGTGTTGGATCTCACCAGCGATTCTTTCAAATAACCAGACTCGACTGCCGCAACCGCACCGCCGAGTTTTTCAATGTGGGCAAGTTCTTCACGTGCCGCGGCTTTCAGTTCTTCAACTTTCCGGTCAATTTCAACGGATCCTTCAAAAATATCTCCATATTCGAGAAGGTCAGTTTCAAAAGCGACGATTTGCTGCAACCGTAAAGACCACTGTTGATCCCAAGGGCGCGGCAAACCAAGGGCTTCATTCCACGCTGGGAGCTGGACCGCGCGGGCACGAGCATTTTTTGACAATGTCACCGCGAGCATTTCCAGCAAAATTCGGTACACATTATTTTCAGGCTGTTGCTCGGTTAGGCCAAGAGAGTTGACTTGGACGCCATAGCGAAAGCGGCGGAATTTTTCGTTTTGAACGTCGTAGCGCTCTAGCAGGATTTCATCCCACAGATCGACAAAGGCGCGCATTTTGCACATTTCGGTTATGAAACGAATACCGGCATTTACAAAGAAACTGATACGTCCGGTAGCCGCTGGGAAATCCGCTTCGCTGATTTGTCCAGATTCTTGAACGGCATCCAAAACAGAGATCGCAGTGGCAAGAGCGAAGGAAAGCTCCTGAATTGGCGTCGCGCCAGCCTCTTGCAGGTGGTAGGAGCACACATTTGTTGGGTTCCACTTGGGGACTTCCAAATAAGTGAAGCTGACCACATCAGTAATGAGTTTCATACTCGGGCCCGGCGGAAAGATGTAGGTTCCGCGCGAGAGATACTCTTTAATGATGTCGTTTTGAACAGTTCCTTGCAGCGTCTTGCGATCTGCGCCTTGTTCTTCCGCCACAGCGACATAAAGCGCCAGCAGCCAAGCTGAAGTCGCATTGATTGTCATGGACGTGTTCATTTTTTCAAGGGGAATATCATGGAACAAGGTCCGCATGTCACCAAGATGACAAATGGGCACGCCGACCTTACCCACTTCTCCCGTTGCAAGGATATGGTCCGAATCGTAACCCGTTTGTGTGGGGAGGTCGAAGGCGACGGAGAGGCCTGTTTGGCCTTTTCCTAGATTGGTTTTGTACAATTCATTTGAGGCCGCAGCGGAGGAGTGCCCGGAGTAAGTTCGAAACAGCCAAGGTCTGTCTTTTTTGACTTCTGGGGACGCAGTTGCGGTATGGGCTTTACTGTCACTCATAACAATCTTTCGTATACGGTTGCCATTTCGGATGCTTGTTTCTTATTTCTTCATCTAAATGTAATATCATAACTTTGTGCTGCAGTGCAAAAAAAACTTGCTTTGCAGCGTCAGGCTTGTAATCTTCCTATTATCAACGCCTGAGTTACTTTTGGCTAAGAAAAAATGATGCGCTGCGGTAAAATTAAGAAAATGGGTAGAAATAAACCCGAGACCGCCCCTGTTTGATAAAAGGAAGTTTGTTATGTCTGCCAGTGAAGTCGTTACCCCTACAGATAAAGTTGATCAAAGTTCAAATGCACCATTGAAGGATTTGTACGAAGTGGGAGAAATTCCGCCAGTAGGTCATGTCCCTTCCAAAATGTATGCGTGGACCATTCGCCGCGAGCGGCACGGTAATCCAGAAGACGCCATGCAGGTTGAAGTGGTTGATACGCCGAAACTTGATTCCCATGACGTTCTGATTTTGGTGATGGCCGCAGGTGTCAACTATAATGGTGTTTGGGCAGCCTTGGGCGAGCCGATTTCAGTTTTCGATGTACATAAAGAGCCGTATCACATTGCAGGCTCTGATGCGTCGGGCATTGTTTACGCTGTCGGTAGTAAAGTGACCCGCTTTAAAGTTGGCGATGAAATCGTTGTTCATTGTAACCAAGACGATGGTGATGATGAAGAATGTAATGGCGGCGATCCAATGTTCTCGCCTTCACAAAGAATTTGGGGTTACGAGACTCCCGATGGATCTTTCGCCCAGTTTGCACGGGTTCAAGATCGTCAATTAATGCCTCGCCCGCAACATCTGACATGGGAAGAAAGCGCCTGTTACACGCTAACATTGGCCACTGCTTACCGCATGCTTTTCGGGCATCGCCCGCATATCCTACGTCCAGGTCATAATGTTCTGATTTGGGGCGCATCTGGCGGCCTTGGATCAATGGCTGTTCAAATTTGTGCCGCTGCAGGTGCAAATGCCATCGGTGTTATATCGGACGAGTCAAAACGTGATTTTGTTATGTCATTGGGTGCTAAGGGCGTCGTCAACAGAAATGACTTTGATTGCTGGGGCCAATTGCCAACAGTAAACGGAGATGATTTCGGCGCTTACATGAAGAAAACCCGCGAATTTGGGAAAGCGATATGGGAAATTACGGGTAAAGGCAATGACGTTGATTTCGTTTTTGAACATCCCGGCGAACAAACATTCCCTGTTTCCTGTAATGTTGTGAAGCGTGGCGGAATGGTTGTGTTTTGCGCAGGCACAACTGGATTTAACCTGACAATGGATGCCCGATTTGTATGGATGCGCCAAAAACGGATCCAAGGAAGCCATTTTGCAAACCTGAAACAGGCAACACAAGCGAACAAATTGGTGATCGAACGTCGTATCGATCCTTGCATGTCTGAAGTGTTCTCATGGGATGATATTCCGCGCGCTCATACAAAAATGCAGAACAATAAGCATAAACCGGGTAATATGGCTGTCCTGGTGTCTGCCAAACATCCTGGTCTTCGGACTTTGGAAGATGCAATTGAAGCTGGGAACTCTTAATTGAGCTCCCGTTTCTTCTGTTTTGGTTGATATCCCAATGAGAATAAGAAAAGTGTATTGAAAAATGACAGACACGAATTCCCCCTTGGTTTTAGATGGGCTGGATGGCCTATGCGAAAGTGCCTTGCAAGCTGCGGAAACTCTGAAACAGCAAGCAATTAACAGCGTCGCCTCTTTTACACGTGGTGAAAATGGCCGTATCAGTGCCAAGCTTGTTGAAGAAAACCAGTATGCCACGCACGGGTTGGCTTGGGTTGTGACCTATGTTGAAACTTTGAAGGAAACTTTGAAGTGGACCCGTAGCCTGCAAGCTGAAGGTAAGCTTGGTGAACTTGAGCAACTTATGCTGCAAGCCGGGTTTGCGGAATATTTGAGCCAACTTACAGGCGGCATTCCAATGACACTTGGCGAAATTATTCGCCCGGCTGATTTGGGTGTTAAGGCGGACGTGCTTGATACTTTCAAAACGCCTGCGGTGACGCAATTGATAGAAGTTGGATATTCATCTGCTGTAAAGGAGCGCATTGCTGTTCTTGTTGCCGAAGGTATGGACAGTGGCCATTTTGGCGATCCGTGTCTGGATGAAACCTACACAATGATCCGGGACCAGTTCCGCCGCTTCGCTGATGAAGAAGTGATGCCTTATGCCCATGAATGGCATTTAAAGGACGAGCTTATTCCACGCCCAATCGTTGATAAGATGTCTGAACTTGGCGTGTTCGGTTTGACCGTTCCTGAAGAATTTGACGGTTTGGGTCTGGGCAAAATGTCCATGTGCGTGGTCTCTGAAGAACTGTCTCGTGGTTATATCGGCGTTGGCTCTCTTGGGACACGCTCTGAAATTGCGGCTGAACTAATCTTGACAGGTGGCACGCAAGCTCAAAAAGATAAGTGGTTACCGCTAATTGCATCAGGCGCCATTTTGCCAACAGCGGTGTTTACTGAACCGAATACTGGATCAGATTTAGCATCTCTTCGCACCCGTGCCGTTAAAGACGGTGATGTGTATAAAGTCACTGGTAACAAAACATGGATCACCCATGCGGCTCGCGCGGACATAATGACGTTACTTGCCCGGACCGACTCTAGCGAGCCAGGCTATAAAGGTCTGTCCATGTTCCTTGCTGAAAAACAGCATATGACTGAGGACGAGGATTTTCCAACCGAAGGCATGACCGGCGGCGAAATTGAAGTTCTTGGCTATCGCGGGATGAAAGAATATGAGCTGGGCTTCGATAATTTCGAAGTCAAAGCAGAAAACCTGCTGGGCGAAGAAGAAGGTAATGGCTTTAAACAACTGATGCAAACATTCGAAAGTGCCCGTATTCAAACGGCGGCTCGGGCATTGGGTGTTGCGCAAAACGCAATGGAATTGGGTCTTCGGTATGCGCTGGATCGGGTTCAGTTCTCCCGCCCGATTATTGAATTCCCACGGGTTGCAGGTAAACTCGCATGGATGTCCGTTGAAATTATGATGGCGCGTCAGCTCACTTACGCATCCGCTCGTGCAAAAGACGAAGGTCGTCGCTGCGATCTTGAAGCTGGCATGGCTAAATTGCTTGGCGCGCGTGTTGCTTGGAGTGCGGCAGATAATGCTTTGCAAATTCACGGCGGCAACGGGTTCGCCCTTGAATATCCCATCAGCCGGGTTCTTTGTGATGCGCGTATCCTCAATATTTTTGAGGGTGCAGGTGAAATCCAGGCGCAGGTTATTGCCCGCCGACTGCTTGAAGGTGCAAACTAACTCACCCTCATCGATGATAAAAAGAGCGTGCTTTTTTAAGCGCGCTCTTTTTTTGTCTTGTTGAAGTGTTCCATGCTGCTTATCGTCCCTTTTAGACGAGGGAGAATATTCAGTATGTCCATGAAAACGACACCGTATTGGTGGGAAGACGAGCCGCGTGAAGCCGCCTCCAAAATTGCGCCGCCGGCGAAAGTAGATGTTGCCATTGTAGGGGCCGGATATACGGGTCTGTCTGCGGCATTAGTTCTTGCCCGTTCTGGATTGTCTGTTGCCGTTTTTGAGGCAGGGCAATTGGGAGAAGGTGCGAGCTCCAGAAATGGCGGCATGGTCGGGCCCAGTTTTCATAAACTGGGTATCGCAGGGCTGAAGGCTCAATACGGCGTTGATAAAACCAATGAAATATTGAAAGAGAGCGTGGGTTTTGTTGATTTTCTAGAAGATTTCTTGAAAACTGAAAAGATTGACGCGGACTTTAAACGAACGGGTCGCTTCCTAGGTGCTCTAAAACCTGCCCATTATGACACCATGGCTGCAGGCCTTGAAGACCTTCAAACCGCCTGTGGCGTGAAGGGTGAAATGGTAACAAACAGCGCCCTTGAAAGCGAAACGGGTTCTGCAAAGTTCTTCGGCGGGCTTGTCTTCCACCAAGACGGAGGACTTCACCCAGCAAAATATCATTCAGGACTGGTGGCAAAAGTGCGGGAGGCGGGCGTTGTTATTCTTGATCATACCCCCGTTGGAAAAGTCGAAAAAATGGCAGCGGGTCTCATCCTCACAACGCCCAATGGGCAAACCACTGCAGATAAGGTCGCCATTTGCACAAATGGATATACGGGATCTGCTTTCAAAGAATTTAAACGCAGAATATTGCCCTTACGCAGCGCTATTATAGCAACTGAACCGTTAGCTCCGGAAGTTATGAAGCGACTTATGCCCAAACACCGGATGCAAGGGGATAGCCGGCGACTATTTGCGTATTACCGTCCATCGCCAGATGGGAGCCGTATTTTGTTTGGGGGACGTGCGACGGGCTTGAAGGATGCGCCGAATAAAAATGCTGCCCTGCTTCATCGGTCAATGTGTGAAATTTACCCTGAACTTAACACTACAAAAATTAGCCACGTGTGGTCCGGGTTGGTTGCGTATACATTTGATCATTCACCCCACATTGGAAAAATTGGCGATCTTCACTTTGCCATGGGTTATTGCGGATCTGGGGTTGCGCGTTCCACCTATTTTGGGACAAAACTCGGACACAAAATTTTAGGCCAAGAAGAATTGGGGCATACGTCTTTTGATGAAATGCCCCTTAAAGGTAAGCCGTTTTATAACGGATCACCATGGTTTATGCCTGCTGTTTTAAGCTGGCATAGGGCCGCTGATCGGTTAGGGCTGTGACTTGCGTTTTTCTTCCAGACCGAGCACTGCCGTAATTGCAGCGCCCAAAAGCACAAGGATCCAGCTAAAATACAGCCAGATCAAAAATAGCGGTAAGATTGCAAGCGCCCCGTAAATAACTTGATAGCTTGGGAAGTAGACGAGATAGAGTTTAAAGATTTGTTTCCCAAGCACGAATAGGGACGCGGCCACTGCCGCACCATGAACGGCATGTTGCCATTTAACTTTTGCTGCGGGCACCAACCTGTACAGGAGGAAAAATGTTATGAAACATAGTAAAAACGGAATGAAAAAGGTGAAATACCCAGCGTAGGATGAGATCTCTAATCCGCTGGCTTTTTCCGTCAAGTTGGATACCCACTTGAAAAGCGTAAGGCTCGTAGAAAGCCCGATTGGTCCCAGTAGGATAAGTAGAAAATATACGAACAGGCGTTTGAATAAATTACGAGTGGCGCCGGATTGCCAGATTTGAGCAAAACTACGTTCAATGCTCAAAAATAACAAAAGCGCCGTTATGGCTAACCCACCGAGCCCCAAATAGGTGAGTTGTTCTGCGTTGAGCACAATATCTTGCAGAAAATCATATGCGTGAGCGATTGTCGTCGGCAGAAAGTTATCAAAAAGAAAAAAAAGGATGTCCTCTTGCAGAGTGTAGAAGGCATCAACATAAGTGAGAAGAGATAATCCCAAAACCACCAAGGGCACTAGGGCGAGCAAAGTCTGATAACTCAGCGCTGTTGCCATTTGAAGGCAATTTTGTTTCACAAAATGTTTAGCAATTTGAGCGCATAATATTCGAAATCGAATGAGAGCATCTGGCATGTTTTTCATCTCCCAAGGATCTCAAACAATATTAATCTCACGAATAGGCGATCCGGTCAAAAGTCGATCAAATTTGAAGCAAGATAAATCAAGTGTTTGGTAGCTGTCGCTTTGGATTAATTCTGCTATGGCACGGCCAACAGCAGGCGATTGTTGAAGTCCGTGACCAGAAAAGCCGTTAGCGAATATAAAATTCGTGACGCTTGGGTGCGGGCCCAAAACGGCGTTCTGATCAAGCAGTGTATAGGCGTAATGCCCCGCCCAAGCATTTTCCATTTTGATGGATTCAAAAGCGGGAACGCGGTTGGCAAGAATTGGCCAAATATGCTCTTCAAACCAGCTGTAATCCACATCGAAATCCAGACAATCAGGATCGTTCTTTGCTGCGGGTGAGCATCCCGTAATAAACTGGTGGCCTTCTGGTCGAAAATAAACGCCACTTGGATCAATGGTGAGAGGACACCTTGTAATCTCAGTGCGACAGCTAAACGAATATACAAACCGCTTCTTTGGTCGCACTGCCAAGTGAATTCCAGCCATACTCGCGATGTCAGCCGCACTTGGGCCGGCGGCATTTACAAATGTATTGCCGGTAATCTTGCCCTCGTTTTTTAACTGCGCAGAAATAACTCTCGACCCATCAACCTCAAGAGAGATGACTTCGTCTTTAAGGAAGGTCGCCCCATTTGAAATGGCTTTTTTCCGAAAAGCTTGATTGAGGCCGTAGGCATCTAGCCAACCTTCGCCTTCAAGTCCAAGCGAGCCGCCAGCAAGATCGCTAACATTCATCCAAGGGTAGCTGCGGCCCAGATCGTCGGGATCTAACAAAGCAACGGGAACGCCTTCGCGCGTCTGGACGGCATTATTATTGTATAAAATTGGGATTTGGGCATCACCCGCTAGAAACAGGTAACCGCCTTCAATAAAACTAACATCTACCGGGTCATCGTCCACGGCCAGATGGCTCGAAATATTTCGAAGAAAATCGATAGTAAATTGAGACATGCGAATGTTTTCAGGGGTGGAAAATTGCTGCCTTATGCCCCCAGCAGATCGCGCAGTGGAGCCAAATTGGTAACTGCTATCCTTTTCAATAACGGTGATGTTAATGGTTTTGTCGATTGACAGAAAATAGGCGATCGCAGAACCAACTACGCCGCCGCCAATGATTACAACATCACTTTTCATTATAAGGCCTACATCCATCAATATACTTATGCCGCCTTGGACTGAGGCAGATAATATGTTATTCGAGCTATATGATTAATTATCTCATTATTGCGGCTGTGGCTGCAACTTTTCTTGTTGTTCTTGTCGGGCTGCTGGCTATGGCGCGCGGTGGGGAATTTAACAAAAAATATGGTAACCGATTAATGCGCTTACGCCTCGTTATGCAGGCACTAGCCGTTATCTTACTTCTTGTTGGCTTAGGTTTGGAAATGGGGGCGGGTTAAAGCACCATGGTGAAACTCACAAAAATCTATACCCGCGGCGGCGACAAGGGAAAAACATCTCTTGGAAATGGAAGCCGCGTGTCCAAAGACGACGCTCGCGTTGAAGCCTACGGCGATGTGGATGAATTAAACGCCATTATTGGTATTGCGCGCCTCCATTCTGATGGCAGCGCAGATGTAATGTTAGGGCGAATTCAGAACGATTTATTTGATCTGGGAGCGGATCTTTGCACACCTGAAGAAAAAGACCCTAAATACCCGCCTCTTCGCATAGCAACAGAACAAGTTGTGCGGCTGGAAACAGAAATTGATTCGCTAAATTCAGAGCTGTCGTCCCTCAATTCGTTTATTTTGCCGGGCGGCGCAGCTATTTCTGCACATTTACATCATGCTAGGACAGTTTGTCGCAGGGCAGAACGTCGAATGGTATCTTTGGCAGAAATCGAAAATATTAATTATACTTCAATTGGTTATATAAACAGATTGTCAGATTTCCTGTTTGTCTTGGGGCGCTATCTGAATGAAAAGGGCGCGAAAGATGTCCTTTGGGTGCCCGGTGCTAATAGATAGGCTTTTATCAACGGATTTTGTCGTTTAAAAGAGCCATAGGGATAAACTAAATAATAGGCCCTGTATGATGTTTGACAGAATGTCATTTGCTAATTATTGTGCACTGCCGAAGAAGAAAATAATATATCCCCCCTTAACGGATGCAGGTCTGGTAAATGATCTCGCAGGACCGAAGGGCAATCTGGCTTGGAGTAAACCGATCCATGAAAGTTCTCGTCGCTGTAAAGCGCGTTGTCGACTACAACGTAAAAATTCGCGTTAAAGCGGATAATACAGGTGTTGACCTCGCCAACGTAAAAATGTCTATGAACCCCTTCGACGAAATTGCCGTTGAAGAAGCCCTCCGTCTTAAAGAAGCAGGTAAGGCAACAGAGATTGTTGTTGTTTCCGTTGGCCCACAAGCCGCGCAGGAAACGATCCGAACCGCTCTTGCAATGGGCGCCGACCGTGGCGTTCTGGTGAAAACAGACGATGAATTAGAACCACTTGGCATTGCCAAAGTTCTGAAAGCTGTCGCAGAAGAAGAAAAACCTGATTTGGTTATTGTTGGAAAACAAGCCATTGATGATGACAGCAATCAGACGGGTCAAATGTTGTCCGCTCTTTTGGGTTGGGCGCAAGGCACCTTCGCATCTGAAGTTGATTTGGGCGAAGGTACTGCCAAAATCACTCGCGAAATCGATGGTGGTTTGCAGACAATTGATCTGAAAATGCCCATCGTTGTGACAACTGATTTGCGTTTGAACGAGCCTCGTTATGCGTCTCTTCCAAACATCATGAAAGCGAAGAAAAAGCCGATTGATGCAAAAGAAATCGCAGATTTGGGCATCGATGTTGCGCGCCGTTTGACAACTGTGAAAGTTGAAGAACCTGCCAAACGTCAAGCCGGCGTTATGGTTGCAAGCGTAGAAGAGCTTGTTGCGAAACTTAGAGATGAAGCGGGAGTTATCTAATGACTGTTCTTGTTTATGCTGATCATGATAATGCCACTTTGGGCGCCTCAACACTTAACGTTGTGACTGCAGCTTCCGAAATCGGCGGCGATGTTCACGTTCTTGTTGCTGGTTCTGGCTGTGCTGCAGTTGCAGATGAAGCTGCAAAAGTGGCTGGTGTTGCAAAAGTAATTTTGGTTGATGATGCGCTTTATGCTCAATCACTTGCTGAAAATACGGCTGATCTAATTGTGAGCCTTGCAGGCGACTATGACACGATCATGGCACCGGCTACATCAACTGGTAAAAACGTATTGCCACGTGCTGCGGCGCTTCTTGATGTTGCGCAAATTTCTGAAATTACAGAAATTGTGTCTGCTGATACTTTCATTCGCCCAATTTACGCTGGTAACGCTATGGCAACCGTGCAATCAACGGATGCTAAGAAAGTAATCACAGTTCGGACAACAGGCTTTGCTGCTGCCGCTACTGAAGGTGGTTCTGCTGCTGTTGAAAATGCTTCTGCTGCCGCCGATGCTGGCCTGTCTACATTTGTGAGTGCAGAGCTTTCTAAATCAGAGCGCCCGGAATTGACGGCTGCTAAAATCGTTATCTCTGGTGGTCGTGGCATGCAATCGGGGGATAACTTCCCATTGATCGAAGCTGTTGCTGATAAACTCGGTGCTGCTGTTGGTGCAAGTCGGGCTGCTGTTGATGCCGGGTTCGTACCTAACGATTACCAAGTTGGTCAAACAGGTAAAGTTGTTGCACCTGACCTTTATATCGCCGTTGGTATCTCTGGTGCTATTCAGCATCTTGCAGGTATGAAAGACAGTAAAGTTATTGTCGCGATTAATAAAGATGAAGACGCTCCAATTTTCCAAGTTGCCGATTATGGTCTGGTTGCCGATTTGTTTAAGGCATTACCTGAATTGGAAGCAGCACTTTAATGATTTGTATTTGCGATAATTGTAGCGCTATGATCATCTGTGAAACCGGACGAACAGGCGATGAGTTATGATTAAAAAAATCGGTATTATTGGCGCAGGCCAAATGGGTAATGGTATTGCTCATGTTATGGCTGCCGCAGGGTACGATGTGTTTTTGCGTGATGTTTCCCAGGATCAACTGGATCGCGCATTGAAATCTATCGAAGGTAATTTACATCGACAAATTACCAAAGGGAAGTTGGAAGAAGCTGAGTTAGTTGCCACTATGGCACGTATAACTCCAGTTTTGGACGACGACTATCTCGGCGATATCGATCTTGTAATCGAAGCTGCAACTGAGAACGAGGAGATCAAAAAATCGATCCTCGCGCCTCTTGGTCCGCAACTCAAACCCGAAGCAATTATCGCAACTAACACGTCTTCAATTTCTGTAACCCGCCTTGCTGCGGTTACGGATCGCCCAGGTCAGTTCATGGGAATGCATTTCATGAACCCTGTACCTGTGATGAAGTTGGTGGAATTGATCCGCGGGATTGCAACAAACGAAGAAACTTTTCAGACCATTAAGGAATTGACGCTGGTTCTTGGTAAGACACCAACGCCTGCTGAAGATTTCCCGGCCTTTATTGTGAACCGTATTTTGCTCCCCATGATCAATGAAGCGGTCTACACCCTTTATGAAGGTGTGGGGACTGTGCAGGCAATCGATTCGGGAATGCGCCTAGGTGCAAACCATCCAATGGGTCCATTGCAACTTGCTGACTTTATTGGTTTGGATGTTTGTCTGTCCATCATGCAAGTTTTGTATGAAGGTTTGGCTGATACGAAATATCGTCCGTGCCCACTTCTTGTTAAGTATGTGGAAGCTGGATGGCTGGGCCGTAAGACTGGTCGTGGTTTCTACGATTACAGCACAGAAATTCCAACACCGACCCGTTAAGACGTGTTGCAAATGTTATAAAAAAAGCCCCGGTATATTCCGGGGCTTTTTTGTTTAGGCTTTTTTAAGTTTAGCTTTTGGCGGTTTGTTCCAGACCGCCGTCAGAATAATGCCGGGCGTCAAGATCATTAAACTGATCCAACCCGTCATATTAAACTCTTCCCCCAGAATGAGATATCCAAGACCGGCAGCAAGCGCTGGAACGGCCGACATTAGGGCTGCTGCGATTGGGGCGCCGATTTGGCGAACAGCAAAAGCAACAAGGACAAGCCCAACCAATGTGGCGATCAAACCTTGATAGACACCCTGTAATGCAATCTCAGGGACCGTGGCATCAGCCATGCCGGAGGGCAATAAAAAATACCAGACCGGCATATATAAGATCGCATTGACCACTGGTGAACAGAGCATTATTTGCTGGAAAGTGATACTCCACATTTTCGAGACCACCATATAAAGAGCAAAAAATAGACCCGCTAGCATGAACAATAAATCGCCCTTCCATGCGCCGTCTGTGGTGGCTCCACTATCTCCAAACAGAGTGATTGATGCCCCGACAATGATTAAACTAGCACCTAGAACTTGGATGATATGAGGGCGATCCCGAAACCAAAACCAACCAAGGGCAATGGTAATAGCGGGCAATATGCCGTTCATGAAAACGCCGCCGTGTGCTGCAGGTGCATAGTTGAACGCTGTTATAACTGCCAAAAAATACGTAATCCCAGTTAGTTGGGAGACAACGAAAATTCGGCTAATGCTCATGGTTCGCCACGGCTTGTAATATAGGACGATAGGCAGTGCAACCAATCCTGAAATCCCAAAGCGCAAGGCTGCAATATCAAAAACAGTTAGCGCAGATGTGGCGCCGGATCGGCTGGCAACGATCCACCCCGACCAGACGAATACAATGGTAATCCCTGCGGCAAAGCCCAGTAATTTCATTGGCGGAATTTTTTGCATTTATAAATATCCTGCTGGGAATGCTTAAGCACGGCCAGCATTGAATGACGTGTGGGGAGGGTAATTATAGGCACAAAAAACCCGGGCTTATAGAGAAAAGCCCGGGTAAATTGACTGGTAAGTCAGGGCTAGTTAAGCAACTTCAAACAAAGCCGCACCGCCCATGCCGCCGCCAATACACATGGTGACAACCACATATTTAGCACCGCGGCGTTTGCCTTCAATAAGCGCATGACCTGTCATGCGTGCGCCTGACATGCCGTACGGATGGCCAATTGAAATAGCGCCGCCATTGACGTTGAACAATTCATTTGGAATGCCCAATTTATCGCGGCAATAAAGCGCTTGAACAGCAAAGGCTTCGTTCAATTCCCAAAGGCCAATGTCTTCGACTTTAAGTCCATGACGTTTCAGGAGCTTTGGAATTGCAAAAACAGGGCCGATGCCCATTTCATCAGGCTCGCAACCGGCCATAACCAAACCGCGGTAGATACCCATAGGTTCGATGTTGTTTTTCTCAGCGTATTTGGAATTCATAATAACGCTGGCAGAAGCACCATCAGAAAGCTGACTAGCGTTACCGGCAGTGATAAAGCAATCTTCACCAAGAACTGGTTTCAGTTTTTGGAGATCTTCGATTTTGGTGCTTGGACGATTGCCTTCGTCTTTTGTGAGCGTCACTTCTTCTTCAAGTGTCTCGCCTGTTTCTTTGTTGAACAGGAGTTTGGTTGTCGTCATCGGGACGATTTCTTGATCGAAGCGACCTGCTGCTTGACCTGCGGCTGTTCGCTGCTGGCTTTGCAATGCGTATTCGTCTTGCTGCTCGCGCGTGATGCCATAGCGTGATGCTACAGTTTCAGCTGTTTTAAGCATTGGATCATAAATGGCTGGTTTGTTTTCCAGCAGCCATTCGTTTTGGAAACGGAACGTGTTCATATGTTCGTTCTGGCAAAGGCTGACACTTTCAAGGCCGCCCGCAACCATAACCGGAACCTGGTCAACGATAACGCGCTGCGCTGCCATTGAAAGCGTTTGCAGTCCGGATGAGCAGAAACGGTTTACCGTTGCGCCTGCTGTTGTAATAGGCAGACCTGCACGAAGTAGTGCTTGACGGGCTATATTACCACCTGCAGCACCTTCTGGATTGGCAACGCCCATAAGAACGTCTTCAACTTCTGCAGGGTCAATACCGGCCCGCTCAACAGCATGCTTGATCACATGTCCGCCCAGGTCTGCACCATGAGTGTTGTTGAATGCGCCGCGGTAGGCTTTGCCGATGGGGGTTCTTGCTGTGGATACGATGACTGCTTCGTCCATGAGTTTCTCTCCTGTTTCATTATTTATTGTTTAGGGTTGGGACCCGCTTATGTTCGTAGCTTATAATTTGTGCAGCGCAATGAAAAGCCGGAATTTGGACTAAGTGTTCAAAATACCCAATTTATTTGAGCTGCCAGGTTCTATATAATTTCGAGCACGCTTTCTGGTGGTCTTCCGATACAGACTTTGCCCTCGTTTAGCACAATGGGACGTTCGATCAGTTTTGGGTGGGCGATCATGGCTTTAATCAATTGATCTGCACTTAAAGAGGTGTCATCGAGCCCATTTTCTTTGTATTCAGCTTCGTTTTTACGCATTAGGTCTCTGGGCTGCATATCAAGTTGCTGCAAGATATCCTGAAGCTCTGTTTTACTCGGCGGTGTTTTTAAGTATTCGATAATAGTCGGTGTAACGCCATTCTCTTCAAGGAGCGCCAGTGTCTGACGAGATTTACTGCATCTTGGATTGTGTAGAATTTTAACGGACATGTCTCTCTCCTGCCGGGAATAACCCCAATATAATTGATTGGCAGCAACCTATTTGCAAATCTGTGACAACGATTGCTTGCGCCTTTTAGCTGAAGAGAATATTTAAAGGCCTATGAGTATTCAGACAACAGAAAATAATTTGGAAAACCACCAAGTGTCGGCTCGACCGAAGCCGGACCTTGCAATGCGCGTTGATTTTGTCAGCGGGCTTGGTTTCTACACATTGCTGACGAAGGAAATTAAACGTTTCCTCAAAGTTCCCTTGCAAACAGTGTTTGCCCCGATGATGACGACGTTGTTGTTCTTGGCGGTCTTCACATTGGCATTTGGCGGCGGAACTCGTTATAGCGGCGATGTGCCGTTTTCAGCGTTCTTGGCGCCGGGCCTCATTATGATGTCGGTCATTCAAAACTCTTTTGCCAATACCTCTTCCTCTTTGGTGATTTCCAAAGTTCAGGGAAACATCGTTGATGTGCTGATGCCGCCGTTGAGCGCGTTGGAGCTGACAATGGCGTTTGCCCTTTCGGGGCTTGCGCGCGGTATTGTTGTTGGCATTGCCGTCGCAACTTGCATGTATTTCTCCATTGGCCTGTCCGTCCATTCGTGGGGCGCAGTTTTGTTCTTCCTTGTGGGAGCTGGTTTAATGTTGGCGCTCCTTGGCGTCATTGGCGGAATTATTTCAGACAAGTTTGATCACATCGCTGCGGTGACAAATTTTGTCATTATGCCGCTTTCATTCCTTTCTGGAACATTCTATTCAGTCGAACGGTTAAGCGGAATTTGGTACGACATTAGCCATATGAATCCCTTCTTTTACATGATTGACGGCTTCCGATATGGCTTCATCGGAATTGCCGATAGCTCGCAAATTACCGGTGCATTTGTTGTTGGTGGCCTGGATATATTCCTGTTTTGTGTTGTTTGGCTGCTGTTTAAGCGTGGATATAAGCTTAAAGCTTAAAAAACCCCGTCTATTTGAAGACTTTGATTGACATAAAACCATTGCATAGCAATACTTTCGCGCTTTCTTAGATCGTTCCTTCAACAGGGGAGCGATCTTCTCTTTTGAAGACCAATATTTTTAATTTTTGTGGAGAAGGCACATGATACCCGCGTTATTGTCGAACTATGCCCCAACAGATCTTTCTTTTGAAAAAGGAGAAGGTGCGTATCTATTTGGGAATGACGGGCGACGATATCTCGACTTCTCCTCTGGTATCGCTGTGACATCACTTGGTCACGCCCACCCGGACATCGTAGAAGCAATTACAGATCAAGCTTCAAAATTGATGCATATCTCTAATCTGTTTCGGATACCAGGTCAGGAAGAGTTGGCGCAAAAGCTAGTGGATGCCACCTTTGCTGACGCTGTTTATTTCAGTAATTCCGGCGCAGAAGCGAATGAGTGTGGTCTGAAAATGATCCGTAAGTATTTCAGCGATAACGGCCAAAGTGAACGGTACAGAGTATTAGCGTTTGAAAACTCATTCCATGGAAGAACACTTGCGACCATCGCGGCTGCAGGGCAGGCAAAACTTCTCGAAGGTTTCGGCCCCGTAATGGATGGCTTCGATCAGATTCCAGCTGGTGATATCGAACTGGTGAAGGCTTCAATTACGCCTGAAACGGCTGGTATTATTATCGAACCGATTATGGGCGAAAGTGGCATTCAAGTGATTGATCCTGATTTCTTACGTGCTCTTCGGACGCTCTGTGACGAAGAAGGTCTGCTGTTGATGTTTGATGAAATTCAAACTGGAATGGGCCGGACGGGTAAATTGTTTGCCTATGAACATTCAGGCGTTGTTCCCGATATTATGACGTCAGCAAAGGCGCTTGGTAATGGTTTTCCCATCGGCGCCTGTTTGGCTGTTGAAAAGGTCGCCAAATGCATGGTTGCAGGCACACATGGCTCCACATACGGCGGTAACCCGCTGGGAACGCGAGTGGCAGGCACTGTTGTGGATATAATGACAGCGGACGGATTTATGGACCGCGTTGCCCAAATCGGCGGCCATTTGAAACAAGCATTACACGGCGTCATAGATCGCTATCCAACAGTTATCGAAGAACTTCGCGGTGTCGGCTTACATCTTGGCTTGAAATGCAAAGTTGAAAATACAGCGTTGCTGGATGCGTTACGGAAACACAGCGTGTTGACGGCGAAGGGCGGCGATAATGTGGTTCGTTTACTGCCACCGTTGATTATCGATGAAGATCAAATCAGAGAGTTTATCACAGCACTGGAAGCTGCTTGTGAGGAGTTGGCCTAATGACAAACCCGACCCATTTTTTAGACTTACACGAAGTCTCCGCGGATGCTTTGCGCGCGATGATTGATGATGGTATTGCTGTAAAGAAGGCCCGCGCGGGCCTTCCCAAGGGGACCAAAGACGAGGGCCGTCCGTTGGATGGCCATACACTTGCTTGTATTTTTGAATTTCCATCCACACGGACACGGACGTCATTTGACATGGGAATGCGCCAACTTGGCGGCGATACTATGATCTTGAACAGCGGCGATATGCAGCTTGGGCGCGGCGAAAGTATCTCAGATACAGCCCGCGTTTTGTCTCGATTTGTTGACGCGATTATGCTCCGAACTGACAGTCATGATAAATTGCTGGAGCTGGCCGAAAATTCATCAGTTCCTGTGATCAATGGCCTGACCAATGATAGCCACCCGTGCCAACTTATGGCCGATGTGATGACGTTTGAGGAGCATAAAGGCTCCATCAAAAACAAAGTTGTCGCGTGGAGCGGTGATGGCAACAATATGGTGTCCTCTTGGATCCATGCGGCAGGCAAATTTGATTTTGAGCTTCGTATTGCGTGCCCAGAAGAATTGTCTCCGGATCCGCGAGCTTTGGATTGGGCGAAACAAACCGGCGCCAATATTCACGTAACACGGGACCCGGCAGAAGCCGCTGCGGGCGCAGATTGTTTGGTCACAGATACATGGGTGTCTATGGGTGATGATGTTGGTGCACGCCACAATATGCTGAAGCCTTTCCAGATTAATAAAAAAATCATGGAAAAAGCAGCTAGCGACGCCATATTCATGCATTGCCTACCGGCCCATCGCGATGAAGAAGCGACAGCAGAAGTGTTGGACGGTCCTCAATCTGTGATTTTCGACGAAGCAGAGAACAGATTACATGCCCAGAAAGCGGTAATACGCTGGTGTATGGGGCTTGTTTAAGTCAATTGAAGTGTGGAAGTTCCTATTATGACTGAAATTTCGGATACCAAGATCGTCACTGACAATCTTATTCAACCTTTCCAGATGGCGGAGGCCGGTGTTCGTGGCCGTATTGTTCGTGTTGGCGACGTGTTGGATGATATTTTGGCGCGTCATAATTATCCGGATCGTGTTGCTCAGTTGTTGGGCGAAGGCCTGGTTCTAGCCGCCATGCTCGGTGGTGCTTTGAAGTTTGATGGTATTTTTACCGTTCAAACCAAAGGCGACGGTGCTATCAGCATGATCGCGGCAGATATGTCTACGCCGGGCGATTTGCGGGGCTATGCCGCGTTTGATGCCGATAAACTTGATGCTGCCGAAGCGTCAACAAGCACGGACATTGTGTCTCGTTTTCTGGGTAAAGGGTATATTGCCTTTACCATTGATGCCAAAGGCAACGAGCAGCGCTATCAAGGGATCGTTGAGCTTGAAGGTACCAATCTTGCTGAATGCATGGAAAGTTACTTTACACGTTCCGAACAAATTGAAACTCGTTTGAAGGTTGCGGTTGAGAAGGTGGACGGTAAATGGCGCGCCGGTGGTCTGATGATCCAACGCCTGCCTGAAACCGGAAAGCTGGAGTCTGACGTTGAAGCCGCTGAAGAAGGGTGGCGTAACGCTGAAGCCTTGGTGCAAACGGTAACCGACGAAGAATTAACGGATACTCGGCTTCGGTCTTCCGAATTGTTATACCGAATTTTCCACGAAGACGGCGTATGGCTTTATGATATTCACGAATTGGCCGATAATTGCAGTTGCAGTGAGGCGCGTGTTCTCAACACATTAAAATCTTTTTCGACTGAAAACCTTGAAGAGATGTGTGAAGACGGCGTTATTGGCGTGGATTGCCAATTCTGTAGTGCCCGATACGAACTGACTGTTTCGGATGTTGAAGCTGCTAACGAAGATCCATCATAAAGTTGCCGCTTTTATAGGTGATGTTCCATGTGTAATGGAAAACTAAAGGGGCTTGTGGTTGTAATGGGTATTTGGCGCGTAATCGTATTAGCTGGTGTAATAGGTGTAAGTTCAACCCTTGCCGGATGTGCAAACACACCCGATAAACCAACTTATGCAGAGATAACCTTTCGTCATTTAGCGCCCATTTTGTTGGATGTGGGCGAAATTCGCGTTGAGAATTCTTATAAGTCACCGCTTGCAGCCCCAAATGTTGAACATGAGCTTCCGGTAAAAATAGATGCCACCATTCGTCGTTGGGCCAGTGATCGATTGCGGGCTGTGGGCAAGGCAGATGCCTACGCGGTGCTCACCATAAAAGAGGCGAGTGTCATTGAAAAGCCGTTGAAGACGGTCAAAGGCCTTTCCGGATTTTTCACAAATGACCAATCAGAACGGTATGACTTCAAAATCTCGGCTGAGCTCAAAATTGTGACAATCAACGGAGCCAAGGGGCTGGTTACTGTCGAAGCCAACCGAACGAAAACCGTGCCTGAGAATATTACTCTGAACGCGCGGGAAATGATGTATTTTGAACGTACTGAAGTTCTACTCAGTGATTTTAATACTCAAATGGAAAAAAATATTCAGACATATTTGAGTAAATTCCTCAAGTAACGTGCCTGCCTGAATACTCTTTCTGATTAAAAACCCTCATTTTGAAATTCTTTTCGACGGATGCCGCTTAGCCATCCGTTGAATTATCATGGAAAAAATATTGTACCTCTTGCATTTTCGGGTTGAGGGACCTACATATGAAAAATGGTTCAAACGATCGACCTAAAATCTAAGGTTCCCAAAAAGACTTCAGCAGCCGATAAACTGCTAGAGGCTGCGGGACCGCTGTTTTCGGATCGCCCCTTCGATGTTGTCTCAACCCGCGAGATCGCAGACGCGGCGCAGGTGAATCTGTCCGCTATTTCCTATCACTTTGGAAGTAAAGAAGGGCTGTATGAAGCCATATTTGAACGCATCATATCTGATTTGGCACCAGTCCGGGACGGCCTGACCGCGTATGTCGACGTTAGCCTACCGCTGGCCAAAAATGACGTGCCTAAGCAACGTCAGGTGATTTCAACCCTGATCCATAACCTAATTGATGCCATCACGGATGACAATCATCCGAGGTGGCGCATGCGACTTATGTTTCAGGAGGTCCAGCGTCAGGGACCGTGCTTCGATTTGGTTTTGGAAAAACATATACATGTTATGCATGATCTGGTTGGCAGTCTGGTTGCCCTTATCATCGAAAAAGAAACTTCCAGTGAAGATGTAAAATTCCTGACTCAAGCTGTGTTGGGGCTGTGTTTACAACACGGACTGAACGAAGCGCTGGTCATGAAACGGTTGAACTGGGAAAAAATTGGTCCAGCCGAACTGGAAATCATCAAACAATCCACGACAGGGCATATCTTGGCACTGCTCGGTATCAGTAATCCGTTAAAGGCATAATCGAATGGCAAAAATCTTTGCAACCACCTTCAAAATTTTGTTGCCATTGGTAATACTGGGCGCAGGTGCCGGCAGTTTCGGTTATTTTGTATCGAGTAAAGCTATTGAAAAACCCAAAGAAGTAAATGAACGTTCGTGGAATGTTTCTGTTATAGAGGCTCGACCTAGGACACTGGTTCCAACAGTTGCTGTGTTTGGGACGATAATTTCAGCTCGAAACGTAGATCTTCGGTCGTTGGTGGCGGGCGAAGTCATTCATGTTGCAGAGACTTTTCGAGAAGGGGCGCATCTTAAAAAAGGCGATTTGCTTGTGGAGGTTGATCCTTTCGCCTATCGCTCAAACGTTGCTGAAAAAGAGGCTGCGGTGTTAGAAGCTCGATCACGTCTTGCCGAATTACAGGCTGTGGTTAAATCCGATCGCATTCTTTTGGTTCGAGATAAAGAGATTTTGGAATTAGAAAAGAGAAACGTTGCCCGGTCTGAAAAGCTCCGTAAAAAAGGTAATATTTCAGATAAATCTCTTGATACCGCCAAAACAAATCTCTCTCGCCAACATCAACAACATGAACAACGTGTTGCCCAAACAGCAATCCAAAATGCCCGTATCGGTCAGCAAAGAGCCACCTTGCAGCGCCAGCAAATTGGCCTTTCTATCGCCAAAAGAGATCTTGAGAATACACGGCTTCTTGCGCCGTTCTCAGGGTATCTGTCAAACATAAGCGTGGAACTTGGCATGCGGATTGATGCCAAAGATCAGGTGGCCAAAATCATTGATGCGACCCGTATGGAAGTTCAATTTCATTTGTCGAACCAACAATACGGTGTGCTGCTTGATAGCTCCGAAGGTGTTGTGGGCAGAAATGTCAACGTGAGTTGGACCGCGGGCCGGTCACTCCATAGCTTTGAAGGTGAAATTGCGCGTATTGGCTCTGAAATCAAATCTGAAACGGGCGGCGTGGAAATATACGCAGTTCTCAAAAAATCACCGCAGTTGCAACGACTTCGCCCGGGCGCATTTGTAGATGTGACACTCAATTCAGTTAGTTTTGAAAATGCGATTAAGTTGCCTGATCATGCCATATTTGAGAATGACAGAGTTTATATTGTGGAAGACGGACGATTACAGCCCCGCAAAGTCAATATCCTCAGCAGCGATGGGACAGATCTAATTGTTGGTGGTGATTTGAACGCTGGCGACAAAATTTTAACCAGTCGCTTCGCTGAGGTAGGTCCCGGTATTAAAGTGGAGATACGATAATGGATCTCCCTCGCATGGTCTCCCTCTTTGTAAAGCATAAAAATGCGGCCAATCTACTGATGATCATGATGATTGTACTGGGCGGTTTTTCTCTTGCTCGATTGAATACTCAGTTTTTTCCTGATTTTGGTACTGATGTGGTGTCGGTCAGCATAATTTGGCCCGGTGCTAGCCCAGAAGATGTCGATACGAACATTACGACAGCTCTTTTGCCAGAGGTCCGATTCCTGAACGGTGTCAAAAAAGTTCAGTCTTTTTCGGTTGAAGGCAGTAGCACGATTGTTGTGGAGTTCGAACCCGGCACCGACATGCAGGAAGCGTTGTCAAACGTCGAACAGGCCGTGGCACAAATTACCACATTCCCAGATACCATCGAGACCCCGATTACCAAGCGTATCGTTCTTTATGATGCTATTTCAAGGATTTCAGTCTCAGGGCCCTATTCAGAAACAGCCCTAAAGGCGATTGCAAAAACAATTCGGGATGACTTGCTTGAACTGGGGATTGACAAAATCACCATGTTCGGTGCGCGTGATGAAGAATTATGGGTTGAGGTTCCAGAGAGGACCTTACGCCGCTATGATTTGACACTGGGTGATATTGCGACGGTAATCCAGAACAACTCCAAAGACGTGCCTCTTGGGACAATGGGTGGCACGTTTGAACGTCAATTGCGTTCAATTGAGCAAAAGAATGATGCTATTGGTCTTGGGCACTTGGAGATTAAATCCCTCCCAAGCGGTGAGAAAGTATATCTGAGAGATGTGGCGGTCTTGAAGGACGCCTTTTCTGAAAATGGGAAAACAGGTGTTCAAGATGGATTTAATGCGGTTGAAATTTTCATCCAACGCTCCCAATCCACTGACGCACTTGAAGCGGCTGATACGGTCAACAAATACATAGAAGTTGAGAAAAAACGCTGGCCTAAGGCGTTGAAGATTAAACAGTTTGATGTGCAAGCGAGCCTCATCCAAGACCGCATCCGCCTTTTGCTAACAAACGGCTTAAGTGGCCTTGCGCTTGTGTTACTGATTTTGTTTGTTTTCTTGAATATTCGCGTCGCATTTTGGGTTGCTATGGGGATTCCCGTGGCAATTTTGGCAACGGCGGGTGTGATGCTCTTTACTGGCCAATCCATTAACATGATCAGCATGTTTGCCATCATTATGAGCCTTGGCATTATTGTGGATGATGCCATCGTCGTTGGTGAGCATAGTAGCTACTTGAAGTCAAAAGGGTATAGGCCGTTGGAGGCTGCTGAAAAAGGGGCTCTTCGGATGCTGGCACCGGTTTTTGCATCTAGTTTGACCACCATTGCAGCGTTTTTGCCAATTTTCATGATCGGCGACATTATCGGACAGATCATTGTTGCCATTCCCTCAGTTGTGGTGGCGGTGCTTGTGGCTAGTCTGATCGAGTGTTTCTTTGTGCTGCCGGGGCATATGCGATTTGCTCTTCGGCAAACAGGAAATGACAGTCGGGCGCGTATATGGTTCGATGCGAAGTTTTCTCATTTCCAAAGTCACATTTTTAAAACAATGGTTACTAAGGTCGTTGAATGGAGATACGCAACGCTAGCCGCAGCGGTGGCAATTCTTATGGTGGCTTTTGGCTTAATGGCGGGGGGGCGGGTTGGATTTACGTTTTTTCCAACGCCTGAAGCGGATGTCGTTCAGGCAAACATTGTATTCTCCCCCGGTGTACAGCGGACCCAAACCAAAAGAATGATGCAAGAAATGCAGCGCGCCCTTAATCAGGTGGAAGCCGACCTTACGGATGGAAGGAGAGGGTTAATTGCCTCTTCGTTTGGAAAGATTGGGGTTAGCGTTGGTGGACAGTTTAGCGCCGTATCCGGAGATCATCGTGCCGGTCTGCAAGTCGAGCTGGTTTCTGCTGACCATAGGGATATTCGAACGCAAGATTTTATTCGGGCGTGGCGGGCAGAGATAAAACCGCAAGCTGGATTGCTGCGAATTGCTCTGACGGAAAGGATCGGCGGCCCTCCTGGTAAAGAGCTGGATATTCGATTGAAGGGTACTGAAACCGAAGCTCTGAAGTTGGCAGCAGAAGAAGTGAAAAGTTTGCTGAAGAGGTTTAGTGGAATTTCCAGCATTGAAGATGATCTCCCAACAGGGAAGCAAGAACTTATTCTGGAATTAACCGCCCGTGGACGAGCCTTGGGCTTTACAACCGAGGATATCTCAGCGCAAGTGCGTGCAGCCTTTGAAGGCTTAATTGCTAAAAAATTTGCTCGTGGGGATGAAGAGGTAACAATTCGAGTGCAATATCCAAGAGACAAAATTTCAGTAGATACACTTCAAAATTTTTACTTAAGGGGCAAAAATTCTGCCGAAGTTCCTTTGAGCGAAGTTGTAAAAATCAGATCTGAACAAGGATATGCTCGAATAAAACGTGAAAATGGTGTTCGTGAGGTTTCAATCACCGGGGAAATTGACGAAAACATCACATCGGCTGATACCATTTTACAAGCCTTGCCTGAAGGTGGTTTGCGAGCCATTGTCGAAAAATATGAATTGAAATACCGCTTCGCTGGAAAATCTGAAGAACAAGAAGAAACTCTTGGTGATATGAAGTTTGGAGCCACGATCGGGTTGTCAGCAATATACCTGATTCTGGCTTGGGTTTTTGCATCCTACACCCGCCCAATCGTCGTCATGTCGATCATTCCGTTCGGTTTGGTTGGGGCTATTGTCGGTCATTATCTGCTTGGATTTAATCTCACGATTTTGTCGCTTATCGCATTGCTTGGTCTATCGGGTATCTTGGTCAATAACTCGATTATTCTGGTGAGCGTGGTCGAAGAGCGTCTAGAAAAAGGAGAAAGTTTTATAAACGCTGTTATTGATGGGACTTGCGATCGCTTACGGGCAGTTTTACTGACTTCGCTAACAACAATCGGAGGGCTGTGCCCCTTGTTGTTCGAGACAAGTTTACAGGCACAGTTTTTGATCCCCATGGCAATCACAATGGTCTTCGGCTTGATGGTCGCCACATTTCTCGTCTTGTTCCTAGTCCCAAGTCTGTTGTTAATTCAGCAGGACTTTGGGCGCATGGTTTTGGCCGTTAAAAGAGTTGTGAATGCTTGAACTTGTCCTTTAATCTTTCTGGATAAAGGACAATAACTCATTGCGGGTGATATCGGATTTTCTGAAAATCCCGAGCATACTACTTGTGATCATAGTAACGCCGTCTTTATGAACGCCGCGGGTTGTCATGCATTGATGAGCGCTTTCAATGACAACAGCAACGCCTTTAGGCTTTAAAGCCTGATCGATTGTGTTAGCGATTTGCTGCGTCAGTTTTTCTTGGATTTGAAGGCGTTTGGAAAAGGCGTCGACAACGCGGGCAAGTTTGGAAATCCCAACAACCCGGCTATCAGGCATGTAGGCCACATGGGCGACACCCGTAATGGGAACCATATGATGTTCACAGTAGCTTTCAAGTCGGATACCTTTGAGAATAATCATCTCATCATATCCGGCGACCTCATCGAAGGTGCGAGCCAGATAATCAGCGGGATTTTCTTCATATCCTGCAAAAAACTCACCGTAAGATCTGGTGACCCGGTCAGGGGTTCCGCGTAATCCTTCACGATCAGGATTATCACCAGCCCATCTGATAAGGGTTCTTACCGCTTCTTCAGCTTGTTCCTTCGTTGGTTTATCCGTATTGCCCATATTCAGTTCCTATATCCATCCCCGATGGAAAATTTTAATCTGTTCAATTTAATGGCCCAGCTTCATGCGGGCTGTCCAGTGAAAAGGCAGGAATCTCAACAACAATCCAACGTCCACCATCTACTTCCATATCGTAAGATCCAAACATTATCCCAGACGGCGTTGTCAACGGGGTGCCGCTTGTATATTCAAATGACTGCCCCGGCTCCAATACAGGTTGTTCTCCAATGACGCCTTCGCCGCGAACAACTTCGGTGTGGCCTGTTGCATCAGTGATATGCCAACTGCGTTGGCGAAGTGTCACTTTGTTCTCTCCTACATTTCGAATGCGGACCTTATAAGCCCAGACATATAAATTGTCTTCTGGATCAGACCGACCACTCATATAAGTCGGTTGAACCGAGACTTCAATTCCGTTTGTTGTCTTGGTGTACGGACTATTCCATTGCATCAAAATCGGCCCTTAGTTCGAACAGCAATCTCGCCAACTCGAAAGTAGTTGTCTGCTCAATATACTGACTTTGCACCCCATCGCAAATACCAATTCATACACAACCTAAAAGCGAAGTATTTCGACGCGTCTATTCTGCTTTTTAGAAACGGAATAGTTTGCTTTGGTCGCATGTGGTCTTGGTCGGGTCTCACCCCAAATTTGAATTTTTAGTGATTTCGGTGAAAATCCCATTGAGAGTAATTTCATTTTTACGGCTGTGGCTCTTTTGCGTGCAAGTTTGTAATTATATGCTTTTGTCCCCGTTGGATCGGTATGACCTTGAATTAACAAGACCCTACCGGGTTTTTGCCGCCAATCAGTTGCGATTTTTTCAAGATTTTTTTGCGCTTTTTGTGACAGTTTCGCGCTATCGAATGAAAACTGAATCTGGGATGTTGTTGGTGTATATCGTTGGGCCGCATTCTGACAGGCTGCAATATGGGATTGCTGCCAGTTTTCTTCTTTTTGTTCGACCCAACAGTCAAAACTTCCTTGGGCTTTCGCAGCTCGTATTGGATGAGTTTGCCGTGCATCGGTGTTGAGCCAATGAACGAGATCAGCTCGGGAATTGCTCAATGGAATACTATCGGCTTTAGATATTCCCCAATTGTGGGGATCTTCGGGCAATGGGTTTTCACCCTTAGCTGCCGTCAGTCCCTTAATTGACATATATTTCTGGTCGGGCCAGTCATATTGGTCAATTTCAGATTTTGCAAAAATCTTATAATTTGTGGCAAGCTCAACTGAGAAGGGATCACCCTTGAGGTCGCTGTTCGCCAGTTCCTCATATTTCTCTGTATCGCACCCAGCTAAAGCCAACAGTGAAAAAATCACACTGGCTTTAGAGGTTAAGTGTTTAAAGTTTTGCATAGATCGCTCCTTTTTCTGGAAAGATCATGCAAAAGTATCGTGGCATCAAATTGCCGGTATAAGGAATATTCTACGGTTTATTTATGGCTTTTACTTGCCATAGTAACCATTGAGATTGACATTCTTCTTAAAGAAATAGGTAAAAGAAGGCGAAGTTCGCGTTTCTTTTACCGTTATTTTCTAGCTCAAGGCAGACCCAAGATCGTCTATAATATCATCGACATTTTCAAGTCCAACAGAGAGACGCACAAGTCCATCAGTGATGCCAAGTTCTGCTTTGAGGGCATCGTTGACACTTGAGTGGGTTGTTGTTGTCGGATGGGTGATCAAGCTTTTTGAATCACCTAGATTGTTACTGATATCGATAACGTTAAGTCGGTTTAGGAACTTAAAGGTATTCTCTTGGCCACCTTCGATCTCGAAACTAATCAGTGTGCTGCCGCGCTTCATTTGCTGCTGTGCAAGGGTAGCTTGCGGATGATCGTCTCGTCCGGGATATATGACTTTTTTAATGGAGCCGGCGTCTGAAAGGAAGTCTGCGATTTTTTCGGCATTGTCAGTTTGTTTTTCAACGCGAAGTTCTAATGTTTCCAATCCCTTTAGAAGGTTCCATGCATTGAACGGGCTCAGGGCTGGTCCTGTATGTTTGATATAGGGGAACAATGTATCTTCAATAAATTCTTCACTGCCAAGGACAATACCGCCAAGGCAGCGACCCTGCCCGTCGATATGCTTCGTTGCCGAATAGACAACAACATCAGCGCCAAGTGTTAAGGGTTTTTGAAAAATGGGTGTTGCAAAAACATTATCGACAATAACAATGGCACCAGCTTTATGAGCCATATCTGAGACTGCTGCGATATCTACAATTTCAAGTGTAGGGTTTGACGGTGTTTCAAGAAACACTGCCGCTGTTTTTTGTGATAGTGCAGCCTTCCACTGATTAAGATCCACACCATCAACCAATGTAATGTTGACGCCAAAACGCGGCAATACTTCTTCGATGATATATAAGCAGGATCCGAATAACGCTTTTGGGGCGACCACATGGTCGCCAGCTTTTACATGGCTCATCAACGCGGCATTTACGGCAGCCATTCCACTTGCAGTGCCGCGGGCGCTTTGGGCGCCTTCAAGCAGACGCATACGCTCTTCAAAAACGCTGAGCGTCGGATTGGCGTAACGGGAATAGATATATCCCTCGTTTTCGCCTTTAAACCGTCCGGCGGCTTCTTCTGCGGAATCATATACGAAACCCGAATTCATGAAAATGGCTTCGGATGTTTCTTTGAATTGGGTGCGTTCAGTTCCGCCGCGCACAAGATTAGTCGCAGTCTTAAGGGGTTTGTTCCCTGGTTTGTCTTTCGATGAGTTTGTCATTGTTACCTCGAGGCATATTAACCCCGACCACCAGTCAGGGCTCACTCGACCCCGACCTTTTAGCGTTTCTTTATCGTGGCCGCAAGCCGGTCGGCACAAATCACCACGTAGCGCCAATATAGGGAACGGGTTTTGACTGTCAAGAGGCGGGCCTGCAGAAGGGCTCGTTAAAAAGTGTAGAAAAGCAGTGCTTGAAGGACAAGATAGACAGCAATTCCGATTAAACACATATTCAAAGTGTGATCAGCGACCTTCCCAAGTTCTTTGAGTTTTTTTGCGAAAAACAAACGGCCAATGAACAGGGCGACAAACAAGAGAAGCATTAATTTTAAAAGCACAGATCAGATCTCTTAGTTTGACGCAATTTGAGAGGCTTCAGGTTCCGCCGTAAAGACGCTGAAATCATTCTTGCCATTTGTTTTAGCAATATACATATGCGCATCTGCCAATTCGACGAGGTCTTCCCAACATTCAGCCTTTGCAGTTTGAAGGTCTGCAATGCCGATACTGGCGGTGAGCGGTGTATTATCAGGTCGATTTCCAAGACCGTTTGCCCGCAACCTTCGAACAGCTCTTGCAGCGCCTTCCGCATCCGTATGCGGCAATATCATCAGAAACTCTTCACCGCCCCAACGGACAAGGATGTCTGAATCTCTTAAATTACGGCGAATAAGGTCGGCGGCACGACTTAAAGCGCGATCACCGGCTTCATGGCCGTATTTATCATTTATAAATTTGAAGTCGTCGATATCTAGAAACGCTAAAGTAAGGTCGGAGTTTTGCCGGCTGGCAATACGAAACTGGACTTCCAATATTTCTTCGCCGCTATTTCGGCTAAAGCAATTGGTGAGGCTGTCAATGGACGCCTGTTCTACTAAGGATACCATATAGCTGAGTTGGCTGATGGCTGAGAATGAACAAAGGGCGCAAGCACTGACAAGTGAGATCAAAATACCGAGGCCCGGTTGCGGGTTAAGCTGGTCGGTGGCGAGGGTGACAATGAGCAGCTCGGCCACAAGAAATAGAACAACAGCCAAAAACGTTTCTTTGATAGAGAGCGGAAAGATGGAAATACAGGCTGCAATTAAAAACGGGAAAATGGCGTACCCGGCGGTTGGGAAATCGCCAATTGACTGAAAATACTCAGGTAACACCAGTGGCTGAAACAAGGCTTGAAAAACAAGATTAGCCGAGAAAAATATGAACATTGCGCGGTATGCACTTTGTATGCTGTCTGCTTTTCGAATACCGAATATTAACAAAAGAAGCATGAAGGCCGATATACACCTGAAAATCACTAATGATTTAAAGGTCGCACCATCGAAATACATTGTGTCTAGAAGAATGCCGGTGACGAAAAAAATTGCAGCAATCAGGGACAATAATCTAATGCGAGACAGGATAACAATCGCGCGTTTTCGCGTGAGTAAAGGAGAATGGTTTTCAGCCGTAAAGAGGTTGCTTATGCGCTCATTGGTCAGTTTTTCGCTGTTAACCCCGGTCATCGTTGTCATTAGGGCACGAAATACGGACACACTAGCTCCTTAGCGGCATCTCTGCCGATTATTACGGATGGTTACATTATTTCTTTCTTGTAACAAATTTTTAACCATACGGGTAACAAATATTGCATGTTACCCGTCAATTGGTTGTTTTAATCGGGAGAATTTCGCGAAATATGCCCTATCGAGGGCGATTTACGAAAGCACTCAGCATTTTTGTAGGTTCATCCGTTTCAAAGGATTTTGCGAATGCATCGATGCCAAGTTGTACAGACGTTGTCATTTTCTGTTCTTCCCACGCATTACAAAGCTCTTTTTGTATGCTGAGAGCCTTCGGTCCGGCTTTTAGAATTTCCTGAGTGACAAGTTCAGTGGCCTCGTCCAATTTACCGGGAGCTGCAAGTCGCTGTACGAAGTTAGCTTGATGAGCCTCTTTGCCAGAAAGGGTTCTACCGGTCATCACCAAATCACGGGCAAGCCCCACGCCAATGATCTGTGGTAGAACGGCAGCTTCAATAACTGAGGGAAGGCCTATATGAACTTCAGGCATTGCAAATTGGGCCGTCTCTTCGGCCACAATGATATCGCAGATAGCCGCAATTTCCATGCCGGCGCCGAGGCATAAGCCGTTTATACGGGCGATAACGGGCACATGCAATGTTCGAATAGCAACAACAACAGTGTGCAAGTTGGTGATGAATTGGCGGGCGGTGTCTGGATTGAGCTTGGCCATTTCATTAATGTTGGCGCCGCCAATAAAGGAAGTCTGACCTGCGCCAGTTAAAATAACAACGCGAAGGGTTTTGTCGTTTTTCAAGTCTTCGAAGATAGCGCGAAGCTCTTCAACGGCTTCAGAGCCTAGTGTATTAAGTTTCCGCTCGTTGGTGATTGTTACCCGGCATACGCTGCCGTTTTCGGTGTCTAATCTGGTGGTCGTCACATAATTGCCCATTTATCTCTCCTTTTTATTATTTTGGCGTTATATATGTTAGATAAGTATAGCGGCCTTATGGTGAGGCGAGAGACTAACCTAAGCGTAAGAAGTTGAGAAGAGAACATGTTTATCCAAACCCAACCAGGTGATCAGGAAACTGTTATGGATTTTTATCCGGGCTGTGCCGTTTATGAAGCCGGTTCGCTGAATGTTTCTTCTGATGATGCGCCCGAAACGTCTGCGCTCGCAGCACGACTTTATGAAGTCAGTGGTGTTTTAAATGTAACTCTGAATACAGATAATATCTCTATTGAACGCGAAAAAACGGCTGTTTGGGACACTCTTCGCACAGAGGTATTCTCAGCCATCATGGCGCACTTTCAATCTGGAGATCTTACCGTGAACGCAGAAAAATCCGGAGAGTTTGACACAGAAATCATCGCGCAGGTGCAGGACTTACTAACCACGAGGATTATTCCAGCGGTTACGCAATCTGGCGGAGATGTCTCCTATCATAGTTTCAAAGACGGAAACCTGTATTTGAAAATGCAAGGATCTGCTTTTGGGATGCTAACCGGCATTACCAATATGCTAAAGCATTACGTTCCTGAAATTAAAGTTGTTCTCGATCACAGAGAAGCATTAGATCGTCCCGGTTTGACATCATCTGATGGTCAGGCCGTTAGGGCAATGCTGCAAACGAGCATCAACCCATCCATTGCAGCGCATGGGGGGCACATCACGTTGGTCGACGTTCAGGATGATAAAGTCTATGTGCGCCTCGAAGGCGGTTGCCAAGGCTGCGGTATGGCGGATGTCACTTTGAAACAAGGCGTTGCAAAAGAAATTATGCAAAAACTTCCCAACATTACAGAAGTGTTGGACGTAACAGATCACGCGGGCGGCGCAAACCCGTATTACCAACCAAGCTAAGAAACGCTTTAATTTAAGGTTATGTTAGGCGGAAAATTTTAACTTTTCCGTCTCGCCCCTTTACGCCGTGTTCACCGACATTTTCAAAGGCTGTTATGTCGTTTACTTCAGATCTAACGGCGTCCGAAATAAGCACCAACACCGCATCTGGATAATCTTTGGCGAGAGATTTTCCCAACTGTTCGATGCGCTGGGCGATGTTGACGGTATCGCCAACAACGGTGTAATTTAAACGCCCGGAAGAGCCAATATTCCCCACAACTAGCCGTCCAGTATGAATGCCTATTCTGACGTGGATTGGTTGTTCACCGTTTGCGAGCCGCAGTTTGTTGTCGGCCTCAATAGCTTTTTTTATGGCGAATGCAGTCCTGCATGCCCGCGCAGCATGATCCGTTTGATAATCAGGTGCACCCCAGAATGCCATAACGGCATCCCCGATAAATTTATCGACAGTACCGCCTTCGGCTTCAATGCATTTTGTCAAAAGCTCAAAATGGTGATTGAGCATGTCAGCAACTTGCTCAGATGTCATTTTTTCGGCGAGCGGTGTAAAACCCACAATATCTGTGAACATAACGGAGACACTGCGGGTTTCGGATTGAGTGGCGCCGGATTGCATCAACTTACGGACCAAAGATTTTGGAACGTAGTTTTCAAACCAATTCAGACCGCGCAGCATGGTATTATAGGCATCGCTTGCCTCGTTTAATTCCTTCAGGCGGCTTGGCGGGAGTTGTGAGACATTATCAAATTCAAGGCTGGATATTTCTTGCGAGGCCATAGCCAATGCTTTTATGGGGCGGGCAATTTTCCGTCCGATGAAATAGGCGATTAAGATGCTAATAACTAAAATGGCAAGGCCGACGACTCCGGCCCAAACTAATCTAAAAAATTGTTTCGCCGCATCCTCATAAGGGAGACGGTATCCTACAATCAACGGTTTGTCGGTGTAGCCTTCAAGGCTGGAATAAATAAACTGGTGATAATCTCCATCAATATTGGTGAAATGTCCTTCAAAATTGGTGCCGCCTTTAATAAGCCTGAACGCTTGGCGAGGGGCTGTCCAGATTGTTGACAGAACAGGGTCTTCAATTTCCGATAACTTCGGTGCTACACCTTCGTATGTCACGACAGAACTATTAACGTGGAAGCCTTCTTGACTGAGTACATGATCCTTGCCGTATAGTATGAAGCGGCCTTCGTCTTTCCCAAGGCCTTTCGTTTTTACAGCGTCACTGACAACAGAAACGGGTACCGCAACGATGACAAGACCGATAAATTCACCTTTTTTTATGACAGGTTGCTGATAACTCATCAAAGTCGCGTCAGCCTCAGGCGAGTATATAAGCGCTCCCCATGAACCAACGGGGTTTTCGCGCATCTTGTTTATTAGATCGAGACTAACAAAGTCCTTATCTTGATGGGTTTCAACTATTTTTCGGCTTTTCCTGTCTGCCAATTTCAGACTTAAATCAGGTGTCATAAAGCCGACGCCAATAATGTACCGGGAGCCGGCTAAGCTAGCGACTAACCCGTCGTCCATGCTGTCAGGGTCATTGATGTCAATTTTGCCTTCATAGATGAGATCAGCAATGAAGCGGGCCCGGTTCTCCATGGGATCAAGGACGCTTGTCAGATTGCGGTGAACTGCTGACATTTGAAATGTGGCTTTATCCAGTAAAAGTTCACGGGTGTTGGTTAGGCCTGAATAGAGGCTAATACCGAGAACCGCGAGGACAGCGACGAAAACGAGAGATCCAAAACTGATGGCGAGAACACTGCTAATAGAGAAGAGTCTGCGTTTTTTAGTCTTGTTGGTAATTATGGGTCTTCTCCCGCTGGTATTTTTGCTGCTCAATTTACAGCATCACATGTAGTCTGCCAATGGGCGGCGACAAAATGTGTGCGCTGGATCATATTATTATCCGAAGATGTGCAGGGTTAGACAAGGCTTTAGTTTTCAAGTATTGAATTAATCTATGAACACATTGGTAATATTTGAAATTATTTTGGTAGCGAGCGCATTGGTTTCGCTTGTCCTTATTCGCCGCACTTATTTTCCCATGAATTTATTCTGGGCAGTTGGTGTTTTGTCTATTGGAATAGCCGCTGGGCTTGGTGCCTTTGTCTATGGCGGATTTGGCGAACTGAAAGTCTATCATTCGCTGGCTTCGGGTTTTGCCGGATCGGTAGGTGTTGTCAGCTTTACCATTGCTGCTGTTGGCGGGGTTTTAGCTCGCCAATTTCATCAGGCTGGATGGTGGATTGTTTTGTTGGCAATCGCCGCGTTGTCTTCGGTCTTGTTACTAGACATTTGGCGTCTAGGCGAAAATGCGCAATATGGTGTGGTTGGTGTGCTGGCTCTTTCAGCGCTTTACCGGTTGTTCGTGAACGTTCGTACGGGTGTTTTCCTAGTTTTGGGTGTGACCGCTCTAGTTGTTGCGGGTTTGGCGAATAAGTGGATCGCCTCTCAGTTTGGGGTTGAACCATTGAATATCTATCACGGATTTTTAAGTGCCTCTTTAATATGTTTTGGCGTGTTCGCTTCTAAAGAATAACCATACTTGTTAAACATCTTGCATTCCTACTCCGTAAGTCATAATAACCTTAGAAAAAATCCCTAATAATAATTTAAGTATTTTATGTTGAACTGGCATCGATTAGTTCACGGCTATAATTGATTTTATTAAGAGCATTTGAAATGACTGACACAACTTCGGACGTTACCGGGAAAAAAGAACTCTTTGCTGTCTTTGGTGGTAAAGTAGCGGACACACGCGGACGCGATTTCGCTGACCCTGAAAAAATTGATATGCGGGGATTTTTTGACAGTCACGATGCGGCAATTAACGCATGGCGTGCAGCGAGCCAAATGAACGTGGACGATGCCTTTACCAAATATGTAATTGTTCGTCTTTGGTAGCTTCTTGATATAAGTCCACGTTAGGAATGTCTTAGAAACTGGTTTGCACAGCTTTTACCCTCAGGTAAGCTGTTGGAAATTTTTTCTAACAGACAGGTTTGGCGTGCGTAATTTTTCTTATCCGGGACGTTCCGTCTCGTACGGCTTAAACGGTGCCGTAGCAACTTCCAGTCAACATGCCTCTCAAGTGGCCTTAAGCATTCTCAAAAAAGGCGGTACTGCGATGGATGCCGCCATTGCCGCTTGTGCAGTGCAGTGTGTTGTGGATCCAATGCAAACAGGTATTGGCGGTGACTGCTTCGCTGTAATAGCTCCCAATGGATCCGCAGAACTTACAGGCCTAAACGGATCAGGGCGGGCACCCGCTGCTTTGACTGCTGGCCGCCTTCTAGAGAGTGGCATTTCAGAAATTTCTCTAATCAGTCCTCATTCAATAACCACACCGGGCGCGATTGATGCCTGGGTAACTTTACATGAGAAATTTGGATCGCTGGATTTTGCAGAATTGCTTGCTCCCGCCATTGATTGTGCAGAAAACGGTTTTGTTGTTACCCAGCGCACAGCCGTCGATTGGAAAGCAGCCGAAGAGAAAATTCAAGGAAATGTGGCCGCTGCTAGCCTATTTTTACAAGGCGGGCAAGCCCCAACAGCTGGCACCGTTTGGCGGATGCCAAAATTGGCGAACACGCTGAAGGCAATTGCGAAGAACGGCCGTGCCGCTTTTTATGAGGGCGAGATCGCTGAAAAAATGATCTCGACTTTAAACGCCGCGGGCGCTTTTCACGAAATTTCGGATTTTGAAAATACGTCTGCTGATTATGTGGATTTGATCTCCACAAGTTACCACGGTCACGACGTGCATCAAATTCCGCCCAGTGGGCAGGGCGTTATCGCTCTTCTCATGATAAATATTCTAAAAGGATATGATGTCGCGGATCTTGATCCTGTAGGAGCGCAGCGCTTTCATTTACAAGCTGAGGCCGCCCGGCTCGCATATTTAGCTCGAGATATATATGTTGCTGACCCCGCGCAGACTGATGTGCCTGTTGAAATGTTACTCTCTGATGAGTTCGCAGCTCACCTTAGAGGACATATTTCTGTTGGTAAGGCCGGTGACCCAACGGGCGCCAATGCCTTTAATAAACATAAAGATACTGTCTATGTGAGTGTCGTCGATAAAGACGGGGCCGCGGTGTCGTTTATTAATTCAGTGTTTCATCCATTTGGCTCAGGCATTGCTTGCGCTGACACCGGGGTTATATTCCAAAACCGCGGAGCGGGGTTTGTGGTTGATGAGGGGCATCCAAACTGTGTGGCACCTAACAAACGCCCGATGCACACGATTATTCCAGGAATGGTAACAAAAGGCAGTAAAGTCACCCATTGCTATGGCGTCATGGGCGGCGGGTATCAACCAGTGGGCCATGCCCATGTACTGTCCAATTTGATGGATTACGGGATGGATGTGCAAGAAGCCATTGATTGCCCACGTGCCTTTTATAACGCCGGTGTGCTGGAGTTGGAAGAGAGCATTGATCCAAAGGTTCGCGGTGAACTTGCTGATATGGGCTATGAGATTAAACTACCAAATAAGCCCCATGGCGGCGGTCAGATGATTATGGTTGATCATGAAAACGGCGTGCTCGCCGCCGGATCAGACCCTCGTAAAGACGGTGTGGGATTGGCGTATTAAGGTCTCGGATCTATGTAGTCGTCAGTAAAATTCACGAATATCATGTGAATTTCACTGATATCGCGGCCCTACATGCGTTCAGGAACGTCAATTCCCAGAATGTGGAGAACGGTCTCGATTTGACGTAATGTCATGGCACAGAGGGTAAGTCTGGACGCCCGTACAGCTTCATCTTTTTCGCCAAGCACATGGCAATCATGGTAGAAGCTGTTAAATTCTTGTGTGAGGGCATAAACATGATCGCACAGAAGGTTGGGCGCATTTTTATCAGCAGCGGCCAAAACGGCTTCTGGTAACAATGAAAGTGCCAGCATTAGATTACGTTCCGCATCTGCGGTGAGAACAAGCGGGCCATGTGCCAAGCCTTGTTCGTCAGCTTTTCGGAGCATTGATTTAATGCGAACCGCAGCATACATCTGATAGGGACCTGTGCGGCCTTCAAATTTGGTGAACCGTTCAAGATCGAAGATGTAGTTGGACATGCGCGGGTTGGACAAATCCGCATACTTAATAGCGGCAACACCGACTTTAGTTGCAATGTTTTCGAGCTCATCTGCGTCGAAGCGGTCATTCAATCCAGCCTCCACAACAACTTTGCGGGCCTCTTCGATGGCATCTTCAATCAAGCTACGCAAGCGAACCACACCGCCGTCTCGTGTTTTAAGCGGCTTGCCATCTTTTCCGTTTACAGTGCCAAAACCGACATGTTCAAGTTTGGCAGCGTTGCTAATGCTATGGCCTTTACGAGCGGCCCGGAAGACTTGTTCAAAATGCAGGCTCTGACGTCCATCAACCACATATAAAATGGTGTCGGGCTTGTGATCTTGCTCGCGCATTTCAATAGTTGCAAGATCCGTGGTGCCATACATGACCGCGCCATCTGATTTTTGAAGGATCAACGGCGGCATTTCTTTCTTATCGGTGTCTTGGGCCACATGAACAACGACGGCACCTTCGGAAAGCTCTGACAGGCCTTCTTCTTTGAACCTTTCCAGCATGACAGGCATATGATCGTTGGTGTCAGCCTCGCCTTTCCATTCAGTGAAGTGAGCGCCAAGAAGATCAAAGTCGATCTTGGTCTCAGATACTGAAACATCCAGCATATGTTGCCATAGTGCCCGGTATCCAGCATGTCCTTGCTGCAATTTAAAAGTGGCTTCGCGTGCCGTCTCCAAAAACTCGGCGTCTTCTTTACTGCGACCGGATGCTGCGGGATAGAGCAACTGTAATTCATCTACACTTACAGGCGAATCTGCCGGGAAGGGGCCGGAATTACCTTCATCGAAATAGGGAAGGTCAGGTTTTGCCAGTTCTATTTCCTTGATGAGCATACCCATGGGCAAGCCCCAGTCACCGAAATGAACGTCACTGATGACTTTATCGCCAAGGAAGACATGAAGGCGGCGGAGGCTTTCGCCAATAATGGTTGCGCGTAAATGACCGACATGCATGGCTTTGGCAACGTTCGGTCCGCCGAAATCAAGCACAACTGTTTCAGCTTTGTGGCTGTCAGTCGCACCAAATGCTGGGTCATTTGAGATCATCTCAATATGTTTAATGAGGAAATCATCGTTGAGACGCATATTAATAAAGCCCGGTCCCGCTAAGGATAGGTCGCGAAACAATCCTGTGTTTTCAAGCTCAGTTACGATGGTTTCTGCGATTTCTCGTGGGTTTTTCTTGGCTTTCTTTGCAGCGCCTAGCGCTCCATTGCACTGAAATTGACCCAGCTCTCGGCGTTGAGAGATAACAACTTTGCCAAAGGAAGGGTCCAGATCACATTTTGCAAAGGACTGACCCACAAGGGCGCTCAATTGGTTCAGGAGTGAAGTCGTCACGCGGATTATCTTTCGAATAAAGGAATATGAGGGGCAGCCATTGAAAATAGAGTTTGGTGATGCCCCCTCTGTTGGCGACTTGTCTAATGGAAAAATGAGCAAACGCCAAGGGTTTACAGCGGTTTTCCAAAATAAAACCATAAGAAATATTGTTTTTATGTGCCTGTAACCTTGACTCTACATGTGACAACACCTACATCGGATATGAATTTGTTAGCACTCTACCTCGGTGAGTGCTAATGGCTATTTAGAAAATCTATGAAGCTCAATTTTTGGGAGAGTTTAATGTCATTTCGTCCGTTGCACGACCGTGTGCTTGTCAAACGCGTTGAAAGCGAAGAAAAATCTGCAGGCGGTATCATCCTCGTAGAAAGCGCTCAGGAAAAACCATCTGAAGGCGAAGTTATCGCAATCGGTGGCGGTTCTATTAAAGAAGACGGTTCAGTCCGCGCACTTGACGTTTCAGTTGGTGACAAGGTTCTGTTCGGTAAATGGTCCGGTACAGAGATCAAGCTCGACGGTGAAGACCTGTTGATCATGAAAGAGTCCGACATCATGGGCATCTTAGCCTAATCAACGAACTACGAATTTAAGGAACCATAAGAATGGCTAAAATAGTAACCTTTGGTACAGACTCACGTAACAAGATTCTTGAAGGCGTGAACATCCTGGCTGACGCCGTTAAAGTAACGCTTGGCCCTAAAGGCCGTAACGTTGTTTTGGATAAATCTTTTGGCGCACCACGCGTAACAAAAGATGGCGTTTCAGTTGCAAAAGAAATTGAACTTGAAGATAAGTTGCAAAACATGGGCGCTCAGATGCTCCGTGAAGTTGCTTCTAAAACGAATGATGTTGCTGGTGACGGCACAACAACTGCGACAGTTCTTGCGCAATCCATCGTTCAAGAAGGCCTGAAAGCAGTTGCTGCTGGCTTGAACCCAATGGACTTGAAGCGCGGCATTGATCTTGCGGTTGTGAAAGCTGTTGCACACATCAAAGAAGGCGCGAAACCTGTTGCAGATAGCGATGAAATTTCTCAAGTCGGTACAATTTCTGCAAACGGCGAAGTTGAAATCGGAACAATCATTGCTGAAGCTATGCAACGCGTTGGCAACGAAGGCGTTATCACTGTTGAAGAAGCTAAAGGCCTCGATACAGAACTTGACGTTGTTGAAGGCATGCAGTTTGACCGCGGTTACTTGTCACCATACTTCGTGACAAACGCTGAAAAAATGCTGACAGAAATGGAAAATCCATACATTCTGCTTCACGAAAAGAAATTGACTAACTTACAGCCAATGCTTCCTATCCTTGAAGCGGTTGTTCAAGCCGGTCGTCCACTGCTTATCATTGCAGAAGACATCGAAGGCGAAGCGCTTGCAACTTTGGTTGTTAATAAATTGCGCGGCGGTCTGAAAATTGCTGCTGTTAAAGCACCTGGCTTCGGCGATCGTCGTAAAGCGATGCTTGAAGATATTGCGATTTTGACTGGTGGACAGCTTATTTCTGACGATCTGGGCATGAAGCTTGAGAACGTTGAACTTGGCATGCTTGGTACTGCTAAAACAGTAACAATCACTAAAGAAGAAACAACAATCGTTGATGGCGCTGGTACTAAAGACGCTATCGAAGCACGTTGTGGCCAAATTCGCGGCCAATCAGAAGAAACGACTTCTGATTATGACCGTGAAAAACTTCAAGAACGTCTTGCTAAACTTGCCGGCGGTGTTGCTCTGATTAAAGTCGGCGGCGCTACTGAAGTTGAAGTTAAAGAACGCAAAGACCGCGTTGATGATGCATTGCATGCAACACGTGCTGCTGTTGAAGAAGGTATCGTCCCAGGCGGCGGAACTGCACTTCTTTATGCATCTCGCGCTCTTGTTGGTCTTGAAGGTGTTAATCACGAACAGACTGTTGGTGTTCAAATCATCGCTCGCGCATTGCAAGCTCCTCTTCGCCAGATTGCTGAAAATGCAGGCACAGACGGCGCTGTTGTTGCTGGTAAATTGCTTGAGCAAGACGACCTTTCACACGGCTTTAACGCTCAAACAGGCGTTTACGGCAACCTTCTTGAAGATGGTGTTGTCGATCCAGCTAAAGTTGTTCGTACAGCTCTGGAAGATGCGGCTTCAATCGCCGGTTTGCTTATCACAACTGAAGTAGCTATTACAGATGCTCCAGCGAAAGATAGCGGACCTGCTATGCCTGACATGGGCGGCATGGGCGGTATGGGCGGTGGTATGGGCTTCTAAGCCTCACCAACCAGTTGCTAGAATTAAGGGCTGCGATGAAAATTCGCAGCCCTTTTTCTTTGGAAATTTGCGGACTTCAGTTTTTTGAGAAAATCTGTAAGAAATTATTTGCAGGCATAGGGCAGCTTTCCAAATGGGAAAACCCACTGTGTACAGCAACTGATTTTACGTCCTCCAAATCACGAACGCCGAAAGATAGATCTATATCCTTCAGCCATTGTTCAAATTTGACATTGCTGGGTGCTGTCTGTTCGCCGTCCAATTTGAACGGCCCATAAAGGAACATCATCCCGCCAGCTTTAAGGCTGCGCGCGGCACCTGCAAATAGACCTTCGCAGACAACCCACGGCGATATGTGGATCATGTTCGCGTTGAACATTGCATCAAAAGGGGCGTGAGGATATTCGATATCTTCAGTGGGCCAAACGGAGGCCGTCGCATCCAGTTCCATAACGGGTAGGAAGTTTTGCAAGGCGCAGTGTTCTTGCCAGGCAATGGCACTTTTTAAATGCTGCGGATCAAAATTGGTCGCCTGCCACATGATTTCAGGAAACAGCGGGCAAAGATGGGCGGCATGTTCACCGCTACCAGAGGCAATCTCTAAGACAGATCCAGACTTGGGCAGGTGATCTTTCAAGCAGTCATAAATTGCGTCTCGATTTCGCGTAGTCGCGGGCGCATATATCCGATTATCTGTTGTCATTATTGCTCTTGCTTTTGGGTTTCAGATTTAAAACGTTTACCTGAGTGATGGCGGCTTTTCCATCTTTTAAACCCTCTCCAGAAAAACTTCTTTCGGTCATCAGGCGGCAGTGCTTGTGCGGTTTCAAGCAGGGCAGAATATAGGGTGCCTTCCACAGCATTGCGTTGAGTATTCATTGTTACGAAAGCTGAATTAATAGCGTCTTCATCCATCTCATGGCTTGATAATAGCCGAGATAACGCATTTTTGGATTTCCGAAAATCACGCAGCTTTTCTTTTAATTCAGGTCGATGAGATTTCCAAATCTGATTAATCTCTTTGCGTTCAGCCTCTTCCAATGTGGATAGGGCCGCCCGGCGATCGAACATCATACTCGCCTGTTGAGGTCCAAACCCTGAATGACGAAACCATTGGGCTCCGACAAATCCAGCGATGGAGAGGTTAATAGCAACAGAAATAAGGAGTGCTGCGAGCATCCATTTAGATTTAGCTGTTTTCATTGCCGACCTCCCATTCAAGGAGTGAGTCTGAAAGGGAAATTTCATCGAGTTGAATGCCTTGCTCTGAAATGACAAGGTTGGGACTAAACCAGCCCAGACCAACGCCAAGGATAACAGCTGCGAATAGGCCGCTGGCAGGCCGCAACGATGGAGTTTTCCAAAAATTCATGTACCATTTTGGAGAGTGATACAGATTTTGAGCATCTTGAATAACCGCGCCGTGTAAATGCGATGGCGCACTTATGGGAGAAAATTCCAGATCTAAAAGATCATCTATTTCACGCGCCAATTTCAGTTGCTTTTGGGCCTCATCTGACGTTGCCAAAAATTCTTCCATGGCAACGCGTTCATGGGCGGGCCAGCGGGTCGCATGGGACCCATATATGTCAAGGATTGCCATCAGGCGTTCATCTTCAGGAGTGTTTATGTCGGTCAATTTATACCTCCTTCAATCTCAGATTTTCGGGGCGCCAAAAGATCTCTTAGTTTTCGTCGGCCCCGAGCGAGTAATGATTCTAGTGCATCCACAGAAATATCCATCTGACTGGCCGCATCCTTGTTCGTGCATTCATCGAAATGCACTAAAGTTATAGCAACCCTTTGGCGTGTGGGCAATTTTTGTAAACCTTCTGAAACCATATCTTGCACCTGTTTTTGCTCACGCAGTTGACTTGGATCTGGAGATGGATCAGCAATATCGGGGACTTCATTGTCTGAAAAACGCTTTTCTTTTCGCAACCGATCAATACATAAATTGTGAATAACGCGGTGTAACCACGTCCCAATTTGGGCCTTTGGTTGCCATTTTGGAGCGATCTTCCACAGACGCAAAAACGCGTCCTGAACCACGTCTTCAGCATAGGTATTATTGCCGAGCAAATGACAGGCAAGACCGTACGATCGGTCCATATGACGGGCACTTAAGAAACGGCATGCTGTCATGTCGCCTGCCGCCACCTGAACCATCAGAGCAGCGTCATTTGTTATGGGATCATCCTGTTTCATTGCATTCAAACAATAGCGTAATTCTCGAGCATTCGGATCCTTCTAGAATATCTTAGTATGAGTGAAACGGACTAATCGAGCAAACCTGTCGTTTTATTTTATATTTTGTATGCTGAGTTCGAGGGGGAGCAAAAAAACACCCAGACGCAAATCCATATTAAGGTTTGCGCGGGTGCTGTGTTTTGAAACTTGCTTGTGGGACGCATAGTTATTGCAGAAAAGTGGAGCCGTCTTTTGCTGTATCCACAGGGATTGTATAGTCATCGCTTAGGTCAGTTTTACTTTTAGGTGATGACGTTCCGCCTTTTTGCAGATTGCCTAAAATTTCTCCGCCGGGTTCGATTTCTATTTCGGTGTATTTAATATCGCCGCTGACGCGTCCGGTTTTTCGGATGATAAGATGGGTTCTTGCTGTCATTTTTCCTTCGAAAATACCTGAAATATCGGCACGATCGATATTAACTTCGCCTGCGAAAACGCCGCTTTCGCTGATCTCAATTTCGTTGGAGTTCATGGAAGCTTCGACTTTACCTTCGACAATTAATCGATCGCAGGCTGTTATTTCCCCTTTTAAGTGAATGTCTTTACCCACATGCAGCCGGCTACCTGCCACCCGTGAAGGGGTTGTCGATGGTGTCTCGGCTCCCTTTAACGGGAAAGGTGACGCAGTAGCATTTGGTTTATTGTGAGAGGCGGCCGAATTGATCGCAGCCTTTGCTGCCGCTGTCGGATATTCGGTTTTGTCTGACGGTTTGTTTTCGGCTAAATCATCGTGGCTTTTTTTCTTGGTGAACATGTTACCCCCATAGGTCGTCATTGGTGAGGGGGACAGGTGATCATTTAAAAGTGGCAAAGCCACGGTCCAAACTTGTTCAAAATTCGGTTTTTTTGTGACACGCCCATAGCATCTCTTCCCAAGGAAGCAATTGCCGGGTAAAAGAGCAGCAATTGGAGAACTTACGATGCACAGAAGAAAAATACTTGGCCTGGTTCTGTTTCTAGTCTTAGTCGTTGTCTATTCATTCGCAGCGATGTTAGTGGCGGTTCATTTATTACCCGATAACAAATGGGCTGAACTTGCGTTCTATCCTGTCGTGGGTGTGGTGTGGATTTTTCCAGCCATGAAAATTGTTCGTTTAATGTTACCCGGTGATCCAGAAGCCTAATCTGCTTAGGCAAAAAGAAGCCGGATCGAAAAGGGGGGATGTCGACCCGGCTATAGCTACGTCAGTGGGAGAGGGGAGTTTCTCACCGACAAGCCGTAATTAACTAAAGTACTCACTTACTAAGTGCATATAGTGTTTCTCGCAAAAATTTCCAGATCAATGCGTCAATAATTCGTGATAAATTGCTGATTTAGCGGGGATTTTCTATGAAAGGTAGCCTTTAGATTTTTCTATAATCTCTATGGTTCTGTCCATGAGTTCATAGGTGCTCAAATCCGTGGGGTGGACCCATCGTACGGCATCCACATCGCTATCGGCTTTAGCCGTTCCGGAAGCGTAACGAGCCGCATAATCTATTAACGTATAGTGGTACAGAATTTCACCATCGGCAGACTTATCAATGGCGTCGACAACGTCAATAATGCGGCCTAGATGAACGGTTAAGTGTGTTTCTTCTAAGATTTCGCGGATGATGGCTTCTTTGGCCGTTTCGCCAAGCTCCTGCCCGCCGCCGGGAAGACTCCATTTTCCTTTACCTGGATCTTTCCCGCGCTGTATCAGCAGAACTTCATTGTCTTTCCAAATGACAGCGCCTACCCCCACATGGGGCCGGGAAGGTTTAAGCCGGTCAACACTCATCGCCCGCCCACTTGCGCGCATGTTGTCTCTACTGCCAAAACCAGTCTGTTAATATCATCAAGCTCAGACAACCGATGGTCGCCGTCTTTAACTAACGAGACAATTACATTATCGCTGGTGAGTTTTTCTTGAATGGCAAGGGCTGTTTGCCACGGAACGCTATCGTCTTTCATGCCTTGCAAAAGATGAACAGGGCCATCAAATGGAATTTGATTTTCCAAAACAAAATTGCGTTCCCCGTCATCAATGAGCTTTTTCGTGATGGTGTAGGGCTCGTCTGAATATTCTGATGGTTCTTCCCAGTAGCCTTTAGTCTCCAAATCATTCAAGGCGTCGGCGCTCATATCAGCTTTCATTCTTTTCGTGAAATCAGGGGCTGCCGCGATGCCAACGAAGCCGGCAATTCGCTCGGGCCTGATCAGTGCCATCCGAAGGCCGATCCAACCCCCCATAGACGACCCAACAACGACTTGCGGACCTGCAGTGCATTCGTCAAGAACTGCAAGGGCATCGTCCGTCCAGCGACTAATTGATCCGTCTTTGAACAAACCTGTCGATTGTCCGTGCCCCAGATAGTCAAAGCGTGTATAGCTGCGTCCAAGTTCCGTCATCGCCTGTTCTAAAGCAATGGCTTTCGTGCCCTCCATATCGGACATGAAGCCTGAACAAAAGATAACGCCGGGTGCATCGCCTGCTGTGTGATGATAGGCTATTGAGTGTCCGTCAGGACGATTAAGCAGTTCAGGTTGGGTCATGGGTCAAGACTTATGCAGTTAGAGAAAACGAGTGACGAGCAGCATAGCACTCCTTCGGGGTTAAGTGAAAGCCGCAGGGGAACCGTCTTGCAAGTGCTGCCAAATTTGAACGGCGGCGGTGTGGAGCGGGGAACCATTGAAATGGCACTTGCGCTGCAAGCTGAAGGATGGACACCTATTGTTGTCTCCAACGGCGGCACTATGGTGTATGAGCTTGATCGTATTGGCGCAAAACATATAAAACTCCCTGTGCATTCGAAAAATCCACTTGTGATCCACAAAAATGTGAAGCGATTACAGCAGATCATTACAGAAAATAACGTGGATATTGTCCATGCCCGCAGCCGTGCTCCTGCCTGGAGTGCAATGGCAGCAGCACGTTTAACTGGACGCGACTTCGTAACCACATTCCATGCCGCATACACACGGGGTGGTGTTTTAAAGAACTGGTATAATTCAGTAATGGCGCGCGGTGATAAGGTCATTGCTATCTCTAATTTTATTGCCTCCCACATCGCCGAAAATTATCACGTTCCAGAAGATCAGATCGTTACAATTCCGCGCGGAGTTGAGTGCCGTAAATTTAATCCGGGCGCCGTGAGCGCCGAACGGATCATTAAAATGGCAACGGACTGGGCGCTTCCAGATGGCGTTCCTGTGGTCATGTTACCTGGTCGCCTGACCCGGCTTAAGGGCCATGTAACGTTAATTGAAGCTTTGGCAAAAATCGACGGCGGGAATTTCTTAGCCCTTTTTGTTGGCGCTGGTGCGGGGCGTGAGGCCTATCGTGCTGAATTAAATAACTTGGTGATTAGTAAAAACCTGCAAGGAAAAGTGCAGATCAAAGACTATTGCGCTGATATGCCTGCGGCCTTGATGTTGGCAGACGTTGTGGTGTCCGCATCTACAGTGCCAGAGGGCTTTGGGCGCGTATCGGTCGAGGCTCAAGCTATGGGGCGGCCTGTAATTGCAACGGCTCATGGTGGCTCGCTTGAAACAGTTGTTGATGGGCACACAGGATGGTTGGTGCCGGTGAATGATGCCGATGCAATGGCTGCCGCCGTCAAAGTTGCCCTTGGGATGACCGGAACAGCCCGCGAGAAAATCGCAGCCCGGACCCGTCAGCATGTTGTAGACAATTTCACCGTTGAAAAAATGTGTGATGCTACAATGGATGTCTATCGCTCCTTCCTTAAGACGAGCAAGCCACCAACGGGCGATCAATGAGCGCCAATGCCGCAAACCAAAATATACTTGTGATTAAGCACGGGGCGCTTGGCGATGTTATTCTTGCTCAGTCGCCCTTTCAGGCTATTCGAAATCACCATCCGGCAGCACATATAACTTTGCTGACAACGCCGTTGTTCGAACCGTTTTTGAAAACCGCTAACCTGTTCGATGACATTTGGATTGATGAAAAACCGAAGCTTTGGCAATTGCTAAAAATATCGGCGCTTAAAAACCGATTGCGCGAAGGAAAATTCGATCGGGTTTATGATTTGCAAACGTCATCCCGTTCAAGTTCTTATTTGAAGTTGTTTGGCTCAAACCATGTGCCTGAATGGTCTGGTACCGCAAAAGCTTGCAGCCATCCTCATAAAAATGAACAGCGCGGAAAACTTCATACCATAGAACGGCAGGCGGAGCAGTTACGGGACGCGGGCATCGATCGCATTCCGGAGGCAGACTTTAAGTGGGCTATGGGCGATATCACGCAGTTTTCGCTGCCTGCAAAGTTTGCGCTTCTTGTGCCGGGCGGGGCTGCCCATAGGCCAGAAAAAAGATGGCCGTTAGCCCATTACGCTGAACTTGCCATTAGACTAGCATCGACAGCAATTACACCTGTTCTGCTGGGCGGTAAGGCTGAGGCCGATGTGATTGCCGACATTATGGAAAAGTGCCCACGAGCAATAGATTTATCGGGTGCAACCAGTTTGTCGGACTTAGCGGGCTTGGGATCGAGCGCAGTTTTTGCAGTTGGTAACGACACAGGACCGCTTCATATGATCGCAGCGGTTGGATGCCCTGTCACAGTTTTGTTTTCTGCAGCGTCTGATCCCGTAAGGGCCAGACCGCGGGGCGCCGATGTGACGGTTCTTCAGGATGACGATTTGACTAATTTGTCTGTTGGGGCTGTTTTGGAAACCCTAAAAATGGCAAAAAGCGACGATTAAGCGACAATAATTGCGATTATCTGAGAAAATCAGGCGCTTTGAGCGGTCTACGGCTTGACATCATTGCCTATATTTTTACAGTCGCAGCTCTTCTAACTCGGTTCAGGTCAGGGTTTTGATCGGAACACAACATTATGGCGGTAAATTGTGGAAAACAAAAAAGTAAACATCACTCTTCCAGACGGAAGCGTTCGCGTCTTTGATGGCCCGGTTTCAGGATTGGAACTCGCGGCGGACATTGGCCCTGGATTAGCCAAAGCGGCATTGGCCCTTCGTATTGACGGAGAAATGGTTGATCTGAAAAAGACGCTTGATACGGATGTTTCTGTTGCAATTGTTACGGTCAAAGAAGAAGGTGACGATGTTCTTGAATTGATCCGCCATGATGCGGCCCATGTGATGGCAGAAGCGGTTAAAGAGCTTTACCCTGAAACACAGGTTACAATTGGTCCGTCTATCACAGATGGTTTTTATTACGATTTTGCGCGGGCGAAACCTTTCACACCTGATGATTTGGAAAAAATCGAAAAGCGGATGCATGATATTGTGGACCGCGACGAATCTATTGACCGTGAAGAATGGGGCCGGGATGAAGCGGTTAAATTCTTTGAAGATAAAGGTGAGGCTTACAAAGCCGAAATTATCGCGTCCATTCCTGTGGATCAGCCGATCGGAATTTACACGCAAGGTGACTTTCAAGACTTGTGCCGTGGCCCGCATTTACCGTCAACTAAGAAATTGGGACATGCGTTCAAATTGATGAAATTGGCCGGCGCCTATTGGCGCGGCGATTCCAATAACGAAATGTTGCAACGCATATACGGAACAGCCTGGCGGAATGAGAAAGAGCTGAAAGCCTATCTCAATCGGTTGGAAGAAGCCGAACGCCGGGATCACCGTAAACTTGGTAAGGAAATGGATCTCTTCCATATGCAGGAAGAGGCTGTGGGCATGGTGTTCTGGCATTCTAAAGGCTGGACACTTTATCGGACCCTTGAAAATTACATCCGGAACAAGCTCGAGCAAGCTGACTATCAGGAAGTGAAAACACCACAGTTGGTGGATCGCAAATTGTGGGAAGATTCTGGTCATTGGGAAAAGTTCCGTGAGAATATGTATACGACCGAATCTGAGGATCGGACTTTTGCACTGAAACCAATGAACTGCCCGTGTCACGTGCAGATCTTCAATCAGGGCATTACCAGTTATCGCGATCTCCCGTTGCGCATGGCTGAATTTGGATCTTGTCATCGGTATGAGCCATCTGGTGCATTGCATGGGATTATGCGGGTTCGCGCCTTCACACAAGATGATGCGCATATTTTCTGTACTGAAGATCAGATCACATCTGAAACTGAAGTTTTCTGTGCGTTGTTGCTCGATATCTACAAAGATTTCGGCTTTACCGACGTGCGCGTGAAATTCTCTGACCGCCCTGAAACCCGTGCGGGCGATGATGCGATTTGGGATAAAGCGGAAGGTTCGCTGAAAGAAGCGATTGAAGCCACGGATCTAAGTTACACCATGAATCCAGGTGAGGGTGCGTTTTACGGGCCAAAACTTGAGTTTGTTCTGACCGATGCCATTGGTCGTGATTGGCAGTGCGGAACGTTGCAGGTGGATTTCGTTCTGCCTGAGCGCTTGAACGCGTCTTATATCGGTGAAGATGGTGCGAAACATCGTCCTGTAATGCTTCATCGGGCAATTTTTGGATCAATGGAACGCTTTATTGGCATTCTGATCGAAGAATATGCAGGCCGCTTCCCACTTTGGCTCGCGCCAAAACAAGTTGTTGTGGCAACCATTACCGATGACGCTGACGACTATGCACAGAAAGTGCTGAAAGAGGTTGAAAAACGGGGCTTACGGGTAAGTCTTGACGTTCGTAACGAGAAGATCAATTACAAAGTTCGCGAGCATAGTTTGGCAAAAGTACCGGCATTGTTGGTCGCTGGCCGCAAGGAAGCTGAAGAGGGAACTATATCTGTTCGGCGGTTGGGCGAGAAGCACACGAAAGTCATGAGCCTCGAGGATGCGCTGGACGCATTGGTTGAGGAAGCAAAAGTTCCGGGTTCTTAAAATCGGGGTCGCTTTTTAAATATTGGTGCAAAATAGATAAAGATGTAATATAGACATCAGATCAGGTTCTAACCGACTGTGATCTGATGTAACTGCTAAGGAGAAGGTAAATAGCTCGTCCACAAAGAAACACGCTTCCGCCAAAAGACGGCCCGCGTATGAACGAAGACATCGATAACGCTGAAATTCGTCTAATTAATGATGATGCCATTAACATTGGCGTTGTTTCATTGGAAGCTGCCGCTGGGTTAGCCGATGAAGTTGGACTTGATCTGGTTGAGGTGTCTCCCGGTCAAATTCCTGTTTGTAAGGTTATGGATCACGGTCGTGCCAAGTTTGAGGCACAGAAGAAAGCCGCTAAAGCCCGCAAGAAACAGAAAACTGTCGAAATCAAAGAAATTAAGTTGCGTCCGGGTATCGACCAACATGATTACGAAGTCAAAATGCGCGCTGTCGTGAAATTCTTGAATGAAGGCAACAAGGTCAAATTGACCATTCGTTTCCGTGGCCGTGAAATGGCCCATCAGGAACTTGGCATGAAGCTTTTGAATCGGGTTAAAGACGAAAATGCTGAAATTTGTAAAGTTGAGCTGAGTCCGAAGATGGAAGGCCGTCAGATGATGATGGTTA
>CAJXWA010000007.1 GCA_913062525.1 uncultured Alphaproteobacteria bacterium
TTCTCTGAACCACATGGAAAGATGTTGCCATCAATATATTTCCGCCAAAAGCAAAGACCACGGCAGAGGTATGAAGCGGACGTAAGCGCCCAAAACTTGTCCACTGTAAATCCAAATTCAACACAGGAAACGTCAATTGCAGTGCTATCACAACACCCACAAGAAATCCGACAATGCCCCAAAACGTCGAGGCGATTACACCGTATTTCACAATTTCCGTGTTATACACAATTCCGCCTGCAGCCGCTGTAGTCGCGGCTTGCGGATTGTAATGTCTAGAAATTAATGCGTAAGCCGCCAGTATCGACGCTATCGCAAAAATCATACCGTGGATCATCATGCCTTGATCTTGCGCTTTCGCTGAAAGCAACAGTCCCACGACAGCACCAATGATCGAAAAGGCTATCCATAACAGGTTCATACCAGTCATCCGTTAGTTATCATTTTACATTGTTATCGTTTGAAGAGAAAACTGGAAACCCAATTCCAAAAGAACCCTCTCCCCCATCGTGTAAATAGACGCAGAAAAATCTTAATCGCATTGATCTGAGTCAATATAGCAAAGTAATTTCTGCAAGCCTAATATGCCACTTTAATAATAAACTAGAATTAGGGAAAGAAATTCGTCATATCTTTCACACAGCTTTAGAGTGGCGCCCTGCACCCGACCCCAAATAGGTATCAAACACCGCACAAATACTCCGCACGAGAAAGCGTCCCTCAAGAGTTACCGTGAGGCGGCGGCCAGTAAGAGTTAAAAGGCCATCCTTCTGGAAATCTTTCAATAATTCTATCTCTTGATCGAATACGGTAACGGGTTGGCCAAACTGTTCGGTTACTTCATCCAAATCAACAGACAGATCACACATCAGACGTTCAATAACTTCGCATCTAATCTTATCATCCGCCGAAACGGTTATTCCTTTAGCTGCTGCAAGTTTATTGGTCAAAATACGTTTTTTGTATTCCCCAGTGGAAACTGAGTTCTGCACATATCCTTGGGGGAGCTTTCCGATTGAGGAGGCCCCAATACCAATCATCGTATCAGCTGCATCCGTGGTATAGCCTTGGAAATTTCGTCGCAATTGTTGGTTATCCAGCGCAACACTCATTTCATCGTCAGGGCTTGCAAAATGATCAAGTCCAATCTGCTGGTATCCAAGCTCAGTCAAATGATCTGCCGCACAGGTTGCTTGCAGAATGCGCTCCTCAGTTCCAGGTAGTTCGTCATCCTTGATCATCTTCATATGAGTTTTCATCCAAGGAACATGGGCGTAGCCAAACAACGCAATCCGGTCAGGATTCAATTGATGGGATAGTTCAATTGTGCGTGCGACATCCTCTGTGGTTTGCAGCGGCAGACCATACATCAAATCAAAATTGAGTTTTTCTATACCATTTTGGCGGAGTAAATTTACGACACCTGCTGTCATTTCAAACGATTGAACACGGTTGATCGCCTTTTGAATATCTGGATTAAAATCCTGCACACCAAGACTTGCACGGTTAATTCCAGCCTCAGCTAATGCTCTGACTTTTGTTGCATCGACTACGCGTGGATCAATTTCAATAGCCCGTTCTGCATCTGCCGTGTAATCAAAGTTCTCTGCAATGACGGCCATGACAGATTTAAAATCTTCTGCAGACAGAATACTAGGTGTCCCACCGCCCCAATGAACGTGGGAGATCTTGAAACGTGCGGGTAATGCAGCAGCCACATTCCGAATTTCAGCTCGTAGGGTTTTTGCGTAGTCTCCAACTGGATCATACTGCTTAGTAACTTTCGTATGACAACCGCAGTACCAGCACATTTTTTTACAAAAAGGGACATGCAGATAGATTGAAATTGATTTTGAAGGATCGAGATCCGACAACCAGTATGCGTAAAGAGAATCATCATCAAACGCCTTAAAATGGGGCGCCGTCGGATAGCTGGTGTAGCGCGGTACGGGCGCGTTATATTTAGCCGCTAAATTGGAAATCATATGAATAACCCTTAATTGTCGCCGTCGGCCAGAAATTGCAGCTCTGCAAAATCAAGAATTACAATATGTTGAAACGATTTGAGTTCTATGACGTCCAATTTGCGCAGTTTAGTAATGGTCCGACTGACAGTCTCTATAGTTAATCCCAAAAAATCTGCGATGTCGGTCCGGCTCATGGGCAAGAATACTTCTGCCGTATTATTGTTTTCGGAAACTTCACTCTGAACTGTACTTTTCTGAACACGTTCTACTAGAAAGTTCGCAATTTTTTCAACTGGTGTTTTTCGGCCGAGCAACAGCATATGGTTTTGCATATCGATGATTTCTTTTTGCATCATCTCCATGAGTCGAGATTGAACGGCAGCGTAATCTTCAAGTGTTTTCTCGAAAACAGGGACAGTGAACTGGCACACGACCACATCGTTAATCGCCTCTGCGTCCGCTGAATATAGTCCGTTAGACGTTAGACCAACAAAATCACCTGCGGCTTTGAAACCTGTAATTTGCCGGCGACCATCATCTAGCATTCGTGAGAGACGCACTTCCCCGGAGACAACGGTAAAAAAGCAGTCGGCCTCGTCGCCATCGTTAAACAACATTTGTCCAGGCTGGAAATTCTTGTGAGTGCTTTTTTCACCAAATTTCTGTAGATCTTCTCCGCTTAATTTGGAACATAGCGCAGTTTTATGTGCACCGCATTGAGAGCAGTAATTTGTTTTGGGTTGAGCTGAATTACTGGCAAAAAACTGTTGAGAAATACATCCGCCACTAGCGACATGGTCTTCTTCATCTACCAGAGTTTTTACTGAATTTTCCATCACATTTCCTCCATCTGTCACACTTGCGTATCCACTACACTATCATCATCATGAATTGAGTGAAAAGCCGCAATGCGGCGGGATGTCGCAGAGGGGAATATGGGATTAGAAGATAACGCAGAAAAGCGATTTAACTCAATAATATCAATAAATTAAAGAATTAAATCGCCATTTTTTTACAACCAAGCGACAAATTGTCACAGTCCGCTAAAGGTGTATTTTTAGAGTTGCAACAAGTCCGTTGCCTCTTCCAGTGACACCGGTTCGGCGCTCAATAGACGGTTCCCAGCAGCAACTTCAAAAGCCGTCTCGCTGATTGCCAACGGATCTGACGGTTTCAGTTTCGTGTCCATAACCAATCGAGATAGAAGCAAACGGCGTGCATCCTGTCCTTGTTTCCCAAGGATTGAACCTTCTTCTGCAAATAGCGTTGCCGTGGTTGCATGGTACAATGCGTTTGATGCCTGACGTGCCAAGGTTTCATTGTTGGTACGGCCAACTTCATCTGCAAAATCTCTGGCTCGATCAACTAAGCCTTTCAATTCACCTACATACTGCCCCGGCAGACTTTCAGCTTCATCCAATCGCCGCTTCAAATCTTCAGCAAGATCTTTATGGGCACCTACTTTTGCAACCGCACGTCCTACGATGTCCAGTGCATTGATGTTAGAAGTCCCCTCCCACAACAGCCCTGTATAGGCATCCCGAACCAATTTTGGGTTAACCCAATCTTCAATAAAGCCGTTACCACCGCGGACTTCTAGTGCACCGCCTGCAACATCAACATTGTCGCGGCACGTGCGGAATTTAAGCAACGGCGTCAGAATACGATTTAGTCTTTCGGCTTGCTTATCTCCCTTGTTACTTTTATCCAATTGCACCGCCACATTCATGAACATGGACAACGCTTGCTCTGTTGGTAGCATGAGTTTCAGCAATTGCCTGCGGAGCAGCGGCTTTTCGATTATAGCTTCCCCAAACACCTCCCGGTTTTGAGCTGTCACAAGCGCTTCATTTAGGCAACGCCGCATCATACCGGCAGCCCGAACACCATGAGATAGGCGGGACATAACAACCTGATCCATCATTTGACGAAGACCAGGATTTGCTTTCGCACCCACATCGCCAAATGCATACCCTTTAGCCCCTTCGAAGATAATCTCACCTGAAGCCATGGATTTTGTACCCATTTTATCCTTCAAGCGCACAACACGGTAATCGTTCCGACTACCATCTTCGAGATGCCGCGGCACAGCAAAAATAGCCAGACCTGAATTACCCTCAGGTGCCCCTTCTGGTCGCGCCAATACAAGCGCAACCTCGGCGCCAACGCAGGAGCAAAACCACTTATCGCCGTACAAACGCCAAGCACCATCTTCATATTTCGCGGTGACTGCTAAATTTGCGACTTCAGAGCCACCGAGCTTTTCCGTCATGAACTGCGCGCCCATGTGGATCTCGTCCATATCCTGACTGAGCATTTGCCAGCCGAATTTATCCATGGCCTCTTTCGGTCCGTGTTTTTCAAGCAGACCGTATGACGTATCCGTCACGGAAATCGGGCACATCATCCCAAATTCCGACTGAGTGAACAGGTAGGTAAACACGTATTTTGCCATAGGGGGCATTTTTTCAGGCCACCCATGAACGCCCGCTTTATGGGACATACAGTGAATCCCGAAATCCCCATATGCGATTTTTTCCATCTGCGTATAAGAGGGATGGAACTCAATCCATTCCTTGTTTTGCCCGCGTGCATCACGGGGATGTAGAACCGGAACGTGACGATCTGACATTCGAGACAGGTCGTCTAATTCCCCTCCCGCAATTTCGCCAAGTTTTTGGAAAACTGGTGTCATATGGTCGCGTAAATCTTCCGGCAGATAAACATCAAGCAAGCTTTTCAAACCACTATCAATATCAAAGAAATTCAAACCATGACAATCAGGTGCAACCCAATCTTCAAGCGAGCGTTCTTCTTTTTTCTTCAATGTATTTGCGTTAAACATTTTTTTATTTTCCCTAATACGCTTTACTTGCTTAAAATTTCAGTCGCCTGTTCCAGTGAAACCGGTCCGCCGTCCAACAATGCAGAAGTCGCGTCTTCGTCAAATTTTCCCGGCTCCATAGAAAACGGATTTTCTTGACCGAGTTTACGATCAATAACCATTCGAGATAACAACAAACGACTAGCATCCCGGCCGGAAGCGCCGAGTTTCGCGCCCTCAGTCGCCATAAGACTAGCGGTGACAGTGTGATAAAGCGCGTTGGACGCTTTACGTGCCAATGTTTCCCGGCCGTCTTTTGCAACATTATCAACAAAGGCGACTGATTGATCTACTAAACCTTTCAGCTGCCCTGCATATTGACCCGGTAAGTTTGACTCGTTTTCAATAAGTCCTGTTATAGCCTCGCCCAAATCTTCATGGGCCCGGGACTTAGCTACAGCCCGCGTCACAACATCCAGCGCATTGATATTTGAAGTTCCCTCCCACAGAACACCTAAATGGGAGTCTCTTACGAGGCGCGGATTCACCCAATCTTCGATATATCCGTTCCCGCCGCGCACTTCCATGGCACCCGTTGCGACGCGCACATTGTCCCGCGCAGTTCTGTATTTCAGAAGCGGCGTTAAGATGCGGGTGACTTTAGCAGCATGTTCGTCCCCATCATTGCCTTTTTCATACATCTTTGCAGTATACATATACATGGAAAGCGCTTGTTCTGTTGGCACCATCAGTTTCATCAATTGACGGCGTAACAACGGCTTATGAATTAATTTTCCACCGAAGGCCCGGCGACTTCCCGATACTGCGAGCGCCTCGTTTAAACAACGGCGCATCATAGCGGCTGCCCGCACACCATGAGACAGGCGAGACATATTCACTTGATCCATCATCATTTTAAGGCCGCGATTGGCGCAAGCTCCAACTTCACCTAGAGGGTAGACCGTCGCGCCGTCAAAAATGATTTCACCAGAAGCCATAGAGTTCGATCCCATTTTATTTTTAAGACGAACGATCCGGTAATTATTTCTTTTCCCGCTCTCCAAAGTCCTTGGCAACGCAAACAACCCAAGGCCTGGATTGCCATCAGGCGCACCTTCTGGTCTTGCAAGGAGCAAAACAACATCGGCATCTACGCAAGAGCAAAACCATTTCTCCCCGTACAACTTCCAAACACCATCGTCATTTTTGGCTTGAAGTGCGATGTTAGATACGTCAGATCCACCTGTTTTTTCAGTCATAAACTGACCGCCTTTTAAGATCTCTGACATATCTTGGGTCATCATCCGCCCCAGAAGCAGCTCTTTCGTTTCTTCACTGGCATACCGGCTAATTAGCATGGCAGAAGATTCTGTAGCGGATATGGGACACAGCTGCCCAAATTCTGATTGACCGAACAGATACTGAAAAACGTATTTTGCGATTGGGGGCACTTTACCTTCCCATCCCAAAACACCGTCTCGGTTGCTCATGGCGTGCAGGCCAAAATCACCAAATGCGACCTGCTCCATTTTTCGGTAAGATCCGTGGAACTCTACCCAGTCCTCGTCCCGCCCTCGTGGATCACGCTGATGCAATGTAGGAGAATGACGGTCCGCCTGCCGCGACCAATCATCCAAATCATTACCAGCTAATTCCCCAAGTCTTTCGTAATGCGGTGTCATGTGATCACGAAGCGGCGCATCCATATAATGGAAAAGCAAATCTTGCAGGGACGGATCCGCTTCGAAGAAATTCAAACCGTGACAATCAGGAGCAACCCAATCTGAAAGGGTTTCGGGATTAAATTCATCGCTGGTTTGGTAAAAAGTCACGTGTAGGCTCCAATTTTCGGTTGGGATATATTATTGTTATTTTTCCCTATTGTGTCTGTACAGAGAGTATTGGACAAACGATTATTGTTCAGATTATGATTGACTAAATATCAATCAAGATTGAGTAAATTTATGCTTCAGCTTCCCTCTATATCTGGTTTAAGGTCTTTTGAGGCCGCCGCCCGCAACTTGAGTTTCAATCAGGCAGCAGAAGAGTTAAACGTTACGCCGGGTGCGGTAAGCCGGCAAATTCAAAGTTTGGAAGCCTTTCTCGGAAAAGCCCTTTTTCATCGCTATCACAAGCGAGTTGAACTCACGGCTATTGGACGTCAATATCTTGCAGAGATTTCACTTCCCCTCCAGAAAATTTCTGCAGCCTCCCAGCGCCTAAAAACCGAACCCCGAAAAAACACAGTTTCCATCTGCACCTACCCGACGTTTGCAATTCGCTGGCTTATTCCCAGATGGGCTGAACTGCATGACGCCTTTCCAGAATTAGACATACAATTGACAACCTCCCTAAACCCTGCGGACTTTGAAGGAGAAGGGTTTGATATATCCATTCATGTTCTAAAAGAAGGTGCCCATATGAAAGGATTTGAAATCGACAAACTCATTGATATCGAAACTTACCCTGTTTGCAGCCCTGAGCTCGCCGCCCAAATTAAACGGCCAGAAGACCTGATAAACGTGACGTTATTACATGAAAGCCCGCGCCCCACGGATTGGCCGCGCTGGTTTAGCTTGGCAGGCGTCAATGGTGTCGATGCAAACAAGGGAATGAATTTTGAAAGCGCCGACATGGCATTACATGCTGCCATGCAAGGCATCGGCGTTGCCATCGGTATCGATGTGTTGATCGAAGAAGATGTGGCTCGCGGAAAACTCGTTAAACTATTCGATATCCATCGACCATCGCGCTTCCCGTTTCAAGTTGTCACTCCGACAAGCAAAATCGCGCATCCAAAACTCAAGGCCCTCAGAAACTGGATATTGGCCCAAGGCGCGAAACAGCAAAGCAGGAGGAGTAGTCAACTCAAACCATCTTTGCTATAAAACCCACCTAACAAAAAGAAAAGGCAAGGCTCAACATTCAGCCTTGGAATATGATGAAAGCAATTATTATCCCTGTTACGCCATTTGCACAGAATTGTTCAATTGTCTGGTGCGAAGAAACCAAAAAAGCGGCTGTTGTTGATCCCGGCGGCGATTTGGCGCGGATTGTCGAAGTTGCGGCAGAGCAAGGGGTGGAAATTGAAAAAATCCTCATCACCCATGGTCATCTTGATCATGCTGGTGGGACTGAAGAGTTAAAGCAGCAATTGGGTGTGCCTGTAGAAGGTCCTCATGAAGCAGATAAGTTTTGGATCGATCAACTTCCAGAACAATGCGCAAGGTATGGCTTTCCCCCGTCATTCGCATTTACACCAGACCGCTGGTTACAAGACGGCGACACTGTAACTGTTGGAAACGAAACTCTGGACGTCATTCATTGTCCAGGCCACACCCCAGGCCATGTGGTATTTGCCAGTAAAGAGCATAAAGTTGCCATGGTTGGGGATGTTTTATTCCAAGGCTCCATCGGCCGCACAGATTTCCCGCAGGGCAATCATGAAGACTTGATCAACTCAATTCGCGAAAAACTGTGGCCCCTTGGCGATGATATTGCCTTCATTCCCGGCCACGGCGAGATGTCAACTTTTGGCCGAGAACGGAAATCAAACCCATTCGTCTCAGATTTGAATTTCGGGTAAGCAAATTCCCTAAAACTAGCTATCTAGCTTGATCGTCCAAACATCCACCGGCTCTTCTCTGCCGCGCAAGGGTTGGGGACCAACAGGCTCGAATGAAAATGGATTATCAGCGTCCATGCCAGCAGCCTGCATAACCGCGCTGCTGGCTGCGACACTAGCACCTAGCTTCCGCGTTAAGGCTTCGAGACGACTGGCCACGTTCACGGCATCTCCGAGTACTGTATATTCCAATCTTCGCTCGGATCCGATGTCTCCCAAAATCACATCACCATAATGTAGCCCTACTGACAACCGAATAGCTTTTTCGCCTGCCGCTACCCTTGATTGGTTCCAAAGGGTCATCTGTTTTTGCATCTCCACCGCACATTGAAGCGCATTCTTTGCATCATCAGGTGATGTGTTCGGCGTGCCGAAACTAACCATCAATCCATCCCCTAAAAACTTATCGAGTGTTCCTTTATGCTCAAAGACTGCGGTCTCCATCATCCCATGGAATTCGCGCAAAATGGCAACCACGTCTTCTGGCTTCTCCCGTTCAGCCATCTTGGTAAACCCAACAATATCGGCGAACATGACAACCACTTTTTGGGAACGAACTTCACCGAGTGGTTGATCCCGCCCCGCAAGATGCTCCACCATAGTCGGCGCAAAATACCGTGAAAGATTTGATCTCTCGCGCGCAGCCTCTGCTTGACGAATTAATAGTCGGTTTGACCGCCAGCTGTTCAAAGCCAATATTCCAGCGACAACCCCAAATACGACAACTTCTTGAACTCTAGAAGAGAAGTGTAAATCTGCGGGATCAAGCAATTCGATTATTCTGGGATGGCCGACCAGCAATATTCTCAATTGCTCAGAAATTTCAGGAATGACATCAGGTTGGAATGTAGCCCAAAAATACCCAAGCCCCCACACAAGAGTGGTAAACCAGATAACGGCAAACATGGTTCGCCATGAATAGGCAAGTGATGCGCCGGCAAGTAATATATAGAAGAAACTAAATCCACCATATTTGTATTGAAGCCCCACCGACCAAACGTCATGATTGAAAGGATTGGGAACCAACAACGTTACCGTCATTAATGCCAAATCCAATGCCAATAACAGGAGTTCAGACCGTGACCGCCCGACTTTACCAATTCTAGATTGCGCCCAACCGTTCAACATGAAGGCTGCAATTAGGGCTTCATAATAAAGAACACTCCAGCTCGTATCGAGGTAAATAAGGAGCAGGCCGACAACACTTAAAGCGGCGAAGCGGGCTTTCGCTGCGAGCACCAATCCTTCGCGTTTACTCTCGACGAGAGCGTCTTTTAAAAATTTATTGGTTTCTGCCAAATCATCAGCTGTGGTCAATATAGACTTAACCCCCTGATTTTGCATGGTTGCATCGACCACAATATTCCCCTGTCACTGTTTCAACACAGACACTAATATCCAATCTACCACTATATAGGGGGCATCCGAGGCCAAAACCATATATATTTTCCAACTGCTACTTTGCTGACAATTCGGACATTTTTTGCAGCATTTCTTCTTTCGCAATTTGAACGGCGTTATCCTTCACAGGGCCATATCCTCTTATACTTAGGGGAATTTGGGCGAGATCTTGCAAATCTCCCATTCTTTCAGTACTGATAAATTTCAAAGACTTTGATATATTCTGCATATACCAGTCTATGAGTTCACGTTCCATTTTTCGTTCTGGATGGTAACCAAACACATCAAACGGCGTTCCTCTTAAACCCTTCAGTTTTGCGAGAACGTCGAACCCCTTTGAAATCCAAGAACCAAACTCCCGTTTTTTAGGGCGCCCTCGCTCATCTTTAGCCGAGGGAATAAATGGTGGGGCTAAATGGTGAATGATTTTATAGTCACCCTCAAATTCTGCTGCGATATCTTTGTAAAACGCCGGATTTGAATGAAGTCGCGCCACCTCATACTCATCTTTATAGCTCATCAGCTTAAATAGACTTTTGGCAATATTCTCATGTAACTCTCTATGTTCAGCATCGGTGAGATCTAAGGCGGTCCCTACCGTATTCATAAAATTAGAATATTTCGACGCCCATTTAGCGTTCTGATAGGATGTTAGGAAAGAATTATGTTTCTCCCATAGGGCTTCGCTACTTTCAGACTCAATCGCGGCCGCTATTGGTTGATCAAACTCGCCTGCGCTTGGATTAACCGATAAAACCCGACCCCATGAGAACGCCTGCTTGTTAAGCACAACCGCCACATTGTTAAGCTCAATCGCTTTCATCAGTGCCGGCAGCGAGACTGGCACGAGACCCTGTTGCCACGCAAAACCAAGTAACAATACATTTGCAAAAACACTATCTCCCAACAATTTTTCGGCGGCCCCGTTTGCATCTATGGATCCTAAGCCTCCATCAGCGAAGGTTTGATCCAATAATTGGATACGCTGATCCACGTGCATTTCTGCATCTGGATTTAGGGTGAAGTCTCCTGTTGGCATACTGGCAAGATTTACGGCCCCGCGCGTTACACCCGTTTTATAGGTAGCCGATGCCTTTGGTGACGTACTTACCACAACGTCACAGCCAATCAATGCATCCGCATGGCCACTATCGGTCCGAACCTGGTTCAGATCATCTGGCCTTGACGCTAGACGAACATAACTAATCACCGGGCCGAATTTTTGCGCAAACCCCATGAAATCAAGAACTGTCGCCCCCTTATTTTCAAGGTGGGCTGCCATGGTAATAAGCTGTCCCACCGTGATGACACCAGTTCCGCCGACACCCGTCACAACGATATCATATGGGCCATCAAGTGCTTTTATTAGTGGCTCAGTAACTTCAGATAAATATCCATCTAATTTATCACTGCGGCTTTGATGGACGGGCTTTCTTCGCTGCCCTCCTTCGATGGTGACAAAGCTTGGGCAAAATCCGTCTACACACGAATAATCTTTATTGCAGGAGTTTTGGTTGATTTTCCGTTTGCGTCCAAATTCAGTCTGTACGGGTTCAACAGACAAACAGTTGGAGGCAACCGAGCAATCCCCGCAACCTTCGCAGACAGCCTGATTAATATATGCAAATTTGGGAGTATCCTCAACCAGTCCTCTTTTCACTCGGCGACGTTTTTCAGTCGCACAAGGTTGCTCATAGATCAAAGCGGTGACGCCTGGAATCTCGCGAAGTTCCCGCTGCACCATATCCAGATCTGATCGATCATTAAATGTCACGCCAGCTGGATATAAATCGTGATCAAATTTCCCAATATCGTTGGAGAGAATTGCAATTCTCGTAATCCCTTCAGCTCGAATGGAATGGGCGATGGAGTTCACACTGATCGGCCCGTCTGCGGGTTGGCCGCCCGTCATAGCCGTCACATCATTGAAGAGGATTTTGTATGTAATATTCGTTTTCGCAGCCACTGACTGACGTATTGCTAAACTTCCTGAATGGTAATATGTCCCATCCCCCAGATTTTGGAAAACATGTTGTCCGCCATTAAATTTTGAGTTGGCGATCCAGTTCACACCTTCTCCGCCCATCTGAATAAGGTAGTTCGTATCGCGGTCCATCCAGCTCGCCATAAAATGACACCCAATCCCGGCAAGGGCGCTTGAGCCTTCTGGAACTTTAGTTGATCGATTGTGCGGGCACCCTGAACAAAAGAAGGGGCTGCGACTTACGCCCGAAACACTCAACGAAACACTGGGTTCTTTTAATAGCGCCTCCGCGCGTTTCGTCAAATTTAGGCCGTCAAAAATAAGATCAAGACGTTTTGCGACAATGATTGCCAGTTGAAGGGGGGATAATTCACCTGTCCAAGGAATAAGACGTTTGCCCTCTTCATCATTCTTTCCCACCATGCGTTTGGGCTTAGCACCGGGATAGTCATAAAAATATTCTTTAAACTGACTTTCAATAATGCCGCGTTTTTCTTCAACCACAAGAACTTCACGTTTCCCTTGTACAAATTCTAGAGATGATTTTTTTGCTAGGGGCCAAACCATCCCAATTTTGTAAATATCAATTCCGATATCACGGGCCTCTTTCTCGCCTATGCCGAGCAGACGCAGTGCTTCCATTAAGTCCAGATGCGCCTTTCCCGTTGTCACAATCCCATAAGTCGCCTTTGGAACATCGTAAATATGACGATCTATTGGGTTGGCATCGGCAAAGGCTAAAACGGCGTGCTTTTTATCTTCAAGGCGTTCTTCAATTTGGGGGCCCGGTAAATCCGGCCATCTATAATGAAGACCTTCGGGCCCTGCAGTGAAATCAGGTACATTGAAAGTGCGGGCTGGCTGCAATTCGATACTTGCCCCACTTTCCACAATTTCTGTTGTTGCCTTAAAACCCACCCACATTCCGCTAAACCGAGACAATGCATATCCATATTCACCGAAAGCTAGATATTCAGATACGCTTGAAGGGTTCAATATTGGCATAAAGAAGGTCAGGAAAGCCGCGTCTGATTGATGCGGCATGGAAGACGAAATGCTTCCATGATCATCGCCTGCAACAACCAACACTCCGCCAGTAGGGGACGAACCATAGGCGTTTCCGTGTTTTAAAGCATCACCCGCGCGATCAACTCCGGGGCCCTTGCCGTACCAGAGCCCAAATACGCCATCGACAGTTTTCTTGCGATCTGTCTCAACTTGTTGCGAGCCAAGGACTGCAGTCGCAGCCAGCTCCTCATTTACAGCCGGTAGAAATTCAATTTGCTTAGCGGCTAGCTGTTCTTTAATGCTCCACAGTTCTTTATCCAATGTGGCCAATGGTGACCCTCTATAACCACTAATAAACCCAGCAGTTTTTAATCCCTCTTTTTCATCGCGGATTTTTTGCATTAAGGGGATCCGAGCAAGGGCTTGGGTTCCTGTTAGAAACACTCTGCCGCTCATTTTCTCATAACGATCCAATAATTTGTATTCAAAATCTATTTCAGAAATTTTATCAGATCGCTGGGACATAGGTCTCTCCACCTTATTCAATTACTCGTCCCAACAGTGTAACAGGAGAGAACTGAAAATTCTTTTCAACCTGAACCGTAAATACCTTCAATATTGGATATATTTTTCGAAATTTTAATAAATATGGACAAAATCTCCGTTATTATTTAAAATATGGAATGATCGATGAAACGGACCAACAGCTTCTGAACTACCTGCAGGAAGATTGCAGGATTACCAATGGGCAACTGTCCAGCAAACTTGGAATATCTCCATCGTCCTGCTGGCGCCGCATTAAAAGCCTCGAAGATGTGGGGATGATTACGGGCTATGGCGCCCTTGTTGATCGGAATGCAGCTGGGTTTAATTTTTCAGCTATCGTTCATGTTAGCCTCTCCCGGCAGGAAGAGAATACGGTCCATGAATTTGTAGAGGCTGTAAACCTGCGCCCTGAAATTCTAGACTGTTATGCCACAACGGGAGAGGCTGATTATCATTTACGTGTTGTTGTGAAAGACATTGCTGAGTTCAATCAGTTTCTGGATGATTTTCTATTCCGTATTCCAGGCGTTGCCCACGCCCGCTCCAACATTGTGTTGAAGGATATAAAGGCGTCAATGAAGCTATCCTTCAACTCTTGAGATTTTTGGTATAGCTAGTCCCATCGTAAGTCAAAACTTGTCCCCGGCTACCTGTCTCTATACAAGAACAATGAATCCAGCCGCTATTTGGGTTACCGCGTTCAAAATATTCCAAAATTAACTGATCAAACTTCAAATTCTGAGTGATCCATGTGGCTAAATCGAAATTGCTAATGCCCGGCAGTTCCAAATCAACTGCCTCCCCTTTTACATGCTGAGAATTATCGTTAGAGCCAAGGGCACGATTGAGAGACAGACACCTGTATGCACTTGTCGGGGAAAAAGGGATCCCAAATTGGATCCTTACAGGTTCAAGTATTTCTGTTGCTAGATAAATCATCCGTTGAATGATTGTGCTGGAAGCCTCGTTATCAATTTTGTGACGAGATGCGTAGCTGCTCTTTGTCATTTCAGACAACGTGAAATGATCGGATAAATACATTGTTCCTCCGATATATGGGAAAATAAGCTAAGATTAGGAACTAGTACTACAGATTATTACTGTACGTTTTTATTCACGCGTTGTTATTGCGCGTTTTTACTCGCAAGTTTCGCATTACCGTGTTGATAACGTTCCAAATGCAATTCCATTTTTCCAAAACCTGTATCTACCTGCATACGAACAGGCACGACCCGACCACCAGGCGCAGGCGCCGCGACCCAAATCACAAGGTCTGTTTCTTTAGCCAAATCGTAATCCTTGTCTTTTTTGAAGCCGCCCTTTTCAACAATATCAAGTTTGCATCCTATGGCTTTACCTTCGAACACAGAATAATTTGATTTACTAAAATTGCGGGATCCGCCATCAGTCAAAATAACGTCATAGCGCCGACGTCCATCGAACACTGGGTAACGACCTTCACACACGTTAGTTTTTTCAAACTCCAACGTTGCGGCAAGGATCATACTCATAGGGTCTAGGCTGTTATGAACAGCTTCAGGGTCCAGATTTGTGTATTTATTAGGGTTGTTCGATTTCTTTCCTGACACCGTATAAGAGACCTTCCCGTCAGGTGAATATTTAATATCCGCCCCGCGTTCTTTTCCCTTCCAACGACTTAAATGTGTATGCTGAACTGGCTGAACTTGGATGCCAGAAACGTCACCCATGGTGGCACCTTTGGCGGCCCAGCTAAACATCCAACGCATATTTTCATTGGTTTTTGCCGTGGTATTGACGGTGTAGCCTGAGACCGATTGATCAATCTCAGTATCCACGCTTCCCATAAAAAGGCCGCCAAGATACACAGAATGCGTCATACGCAAATTATCCATAGCAACTGCATTGCCGACACATATCTGTGCAGCCGTTAATATACCTGTACCAATTGCAAATAGTGCCGTTTTCATCGTTACTTCCACCCTGTAGAAATAATCAGTCCCTGTATATGGGCATGAGCAGTGTAGATTTCAATCATATTCACATTTTGCATCGGACAAAATTTCTACCCTGTGATGTATAGGCCAATTAAAAATGCTCCTAATGCAAGTCGATAATAAACAAAAGGCATAAATCCAACTCGATTAATCCAACGCATTAGAATTTTAATCACCAGATAAGCAACCACGAAGGCGATACCACCGGCAATAAGCGCATCTAGGCCGAACCTGAAATCTTCTTCGATTGATGTTTTTATAACGGCGGCGAACCCAGCGGCGCCAATAATGGGAATAGAAAGCAGCATGGAAAAACGAGCAGCTTCAGCTCTATCCAACCCTCTGATTAGCGCTGCTGTCATGGTTACACCAGATCGACTCGTGCCCGGAAATAGCGCAAAGATTTGAAAAATCCCGATGAACAAAGCGTCCCAGCTGTTCATACTCCGTATATCTCGGCTGCCTTTAAAGTAAAAATCAGCAACCCCTAGCAGAATACCAAAAAATAACGTTGTCATAGCGATCATCAATAGAGATCGCAAATCTATTTCCGCGACAAAATAAATCACGGCGCCGGCTAACATGGCCGGTAATGATCCAATGATGAGATGAAAAGCAAGCTGTCTCCCACCAATAATACTATCCGCAGAGCCTTTTCCCAGAAGTGCTTTCAGCATAAAAACTAAATCTGACCGAAAGAACAAAAGAACGGCTAGCAACGATCCCACATGCGTTGCAATATCGATGGCTAAACCTTGGTCTTGCCATCCCGTTATAAGAGGCACCAAAAGTAAATGCCCACTGGATGAAATGGGTAAAAACTCAGTGACACCTTGAACAAGTGAGAGCACAAATATTTGGAAGGAATCCACCCGACGCCCTTATCTTACTGGTTGTTATTATTCATTAACTTGACTAAACCGCAAGAATGTCAAATTCGTGACATCCCATCTTATTTTTCTAACGGCAACCACTAAAAAACTGTTCACCGCGAGATCTAACTGCGTTGATTTGATCAACTATGTACAGCATTTTCTGGCTTTAGCCACACGACAAATCTTTCTGGCGTGTTTTCCAAAATACTATCAAATGGATAACAGGTAACCAACAGAGTAACCGGCTCTCTGTTACCAATAGGCACGTAGATATCATCTTTTGAGAGAATGGCGGTTTGTTCCACACGCCATATTTCCGTATCCAGACCAACTAATTTATAATGAACTTGGTCACCTTGCTTCAAGTCTTTCAGGAAATCAAAATGCGTATCCCGGTGGCCGTAGAAAATTTTATTCTGGCCGTAGTGCTCAACCGTTGGCCCAAAAGCCAAATTACGCATGCTAGATTGCGACAAAACAAACCTTGTCGCTTGAAGGCGCGGGATTGTCAGTTTTGCGAGTGGATAACTGTCGGCCCACGGCCATGGTAAGACCGGAATTGTTGTTTCTTCTGTTTGCTCAAATGCATGCTCAATTAATGCGGGAGCGGCCCACGCTTTGGCTGCAATTAGACCTGCATGACCAAGTTGCCAAAAGGCAATTCCTATTAAAGATATAATAAAGATGACCATGAGAAACCTAGACATTTGTCCGAAACCTCCTCATTGTCAAAATAAGCAATAAAGATAACCCAAGGGCCACGATACCAACCCAGAAAGACTGCTCCATAGTTGTAGCGGTTTGCGGTCCCCGAACTTGTTTCCAGGCGAGGTTTGAGCTCAATTTCATGGCAGGCGCTGCTTTTCGCAAAAAATCCTCTTGAACGCGGGCTGGCGTTTTATCGACGGCAACGAAACTCGTATAGGGGCTCATAATCTGATGTTTTAGGGCGACAGAAAGAACACCACTTCGGACGATATCTCTATCCATCCCTCGTGTAGCGGCATCCATCAAACCTTCAACTTTTTTTGAAGCCCACAGTTTCGATATACTCGCGCTTTCGAAATTTTGAACAGCTGGCATTTCCAATTGGAATACCTCACCGCGGCTATCTAAAGCCTTCAGAGTTGGGGTAATGTTGCGGTCGGTTCGGTGACTTAAAAACACGATCGGACGTTGGCCATACAGATCTGGAATTAGTCTCGGATAAGTGTCAGACGACGCTCCCGTTGATAGTTGGATTTTTTGCAACGTTGGTCGCGCCATATCTGTGAAAAGTTCATCCAAGGCTATTTTTGCAGAGTTCACATCATCGACTTGGATATGAATACCGCGGCCAATTTCTGCAGATTTCCGCATGAACCAACTATTCGGCGCTTGCCCCAATCCGATTGTAAAAAGACGTGCATCACCAAGATTCCGGTCAACAAGCTCGAACATTTGCGCTTCATTTTCCACAGCTCCGTCAGTGAGAAATACAATTTGGCGGCCTGTATTCTGCTTTGAAGCCATAAGGAGTGCCCGCTTTAACGCTGGATACATCTCCGTCCCGCGATCTGCCTCTAGCTCTTGAACATATTGCTTCGCACGTTCAACATTAGATCCTGTAGCCAGTCGGCTATTCCCAAAAAGCTGGTAAAAACTGTCATTAAACGCCATCACTTCAAATCGATCTGTTGGGCGTAGATTATCCAATGCAGCAATCAGCGCTGCTTTTCCCTGATCAATTGCGACCCCTTGCATCGACCCTGATATATCCAAAATAAATGTGACATCCCGCGGCGAGTATTGCACGTCCGTGTCCTTAGAAGGTGGTAATAGAATTCCGAGTAGATAACTATCACCGCCGTTTTTTTCTTCGAATAACAGGGCTTTTGCAGTGCTGCTTTGTTCAAACTTCCAGTTTAAAATAAAATCATTGTGTGAAGGAGTTATCCGTTCTGGAATAGACAATTGAACGTCACCATTTTCAAGGCTGTGCATTTTCACATCGTGACTTGGGCTTTCAAGAAGTGCGAGCTGACTTCCTTGTTTTAACAACACACTAAATTCTAAAGGTCCCTGTACGTCTATAAGTTGACGCGGTGTCAATTCTGCTTCTCTTTTGCTCTCAGTCGTATCTTTTGGGCTATAGCGCGGTGTTATGGCAAGAGGCATTATCCATTTAAAGGAAGCTCCGTTTTGTTCCGCCAACATTTGGAAAGAAATCTCTACTGATATTTTTGCTCCGGGTTCAATGTTCGCAATTGCGGTTGAAAAAACATTGGGCCGATATTGATCAAGCAAGGCGCTAACTTTGCCCGCCGCCGCCGCCGCCTCGTAGATTTTTTTAGCTTTTTGTTTTTCCTGAATTTCAGAGACAATCCGTCTATCGCCGATTTTTAAAATCATCCGATCGACAGATGCCCCATCGGGGAGTGGGAAAAAATACTTTCCTTCCATCCATTGATCCGTTGGATTTTCGAAGGTTTGAACAACCTGGCTTCTAACAATATGCCCGGTTATGATTGTATTCACCTTCGTTGCGGTGATAAACGCGAGCTGCGGTGACACTTCCGTATTTTTTGAAGACGTCATCGGGATCATCATGAGTTCTGCCCCGCGGCTTTCTGCATGAGCATTCCCCACCCATATGCCCAAGAGACCAATCAAGTTCAGACAAACAAGTAGCCGGATTAATCTGGGCCAACCTTTTAGAACAGGGTGATCAGCGGGAAGGACATCACTCAAGAGACCGAAATCAAATTTTTCCTGATATGTTATTTTCATTTTTTCACCCCATGTTTGATGGAGGAAAGAATGACTAATGAATATGGCGCATCTATATTAGTAAAAAGGCGATATTGGGGTAATAAAAAGGCACTGGAATAAGGAGAGACGGGTTAAAAATAACCCTATTTTTTGGGAAGTAGCGCGTAATTCAAGATTTTATAAGCAAGTTTTGCCGCTAGAAAATCCGGGGCGTTGAAGCCTTTTATGGGCGCGAGCTCATTTATGTCCGCACCAACGATTGTCCCCATTTTGCTGGCCGCATCTATTATAGAAATAGCATCTTCCCAAAAGAAACCACCGGGCTCCGGTGTTCCCGTTGCGGGCATAAGCGAGCTATCAAATCCATCAAGATCAAAGGTTAAATAAATGGGTCGATCCTTTAAAGGTGCTACGATATCAGCGACATTCCAACTGGCGCGATCTTTGCCCCAGTACATGTGAATGCGGTGACGATTAGCTTCCAAAAACGGTATTTCTTCTGCTGAAATATTGCGGATACCGACAGATACAATAGGCAACGCCTCATGATCGAGGACACGGCGGATTGCAGCTGCGTGAGAAAAATGCTCCCCCTCATACCCGTCCCGTAAATCTGCGTGAGCATCGAAATGAAGCACGATCAAGTCTGAATAGCGGTTGACATACGGCCGAATAGCACCCGCAGTCAGGGAATGTTCGCCGCCGAAGATTAGCGGGAATTTATCTGCGTCCAGTAGTGTCTTCACCTTTTGAGCGAGACCATCCAGTGCATCGGAAATTGCCAAGCCATCCAAGTCATCTGCTGCCGCAGTTACAACGCCATATTCGCGGAAAGCTTCACACCAAAACACTTCATCAAATAATTCCACTTGATGGCTGGCTGCGATCATAGCTGCAGGGCCATTAGCAGCTCCCTCGCCGTAACTCACTGAGGCTTCCAGCCCGAACGGTACGATAACGGCCTTGGCCGCCTCAAAACCGCACGCATCAGCCTCGTCAAGTCCAAGGAAACCTGCAGCGGGTGGTAAAAGATCAATTCCCATGGCCACACACTCTATTTTTGAAACAATTTGGCAAAATTACGTCGCTCGCGGCCTTTCCAAGCGCCCCTGTGATAAGCATCTGACGCAAGAAGTGGCACAACTGAAGTGGCTTCGGCATAAACCATTTGTTCCCAAGCAGTGTCAACTTTGCCCCAGCTTGACGCTTCTTTCAAAGTAGATGAGGAACAAGCGCCATCGCGAACATCAGCCACCGTAATTTGCACCGCATATTTATGCATCTCAGCTTCAACACCAAGAATTTCTGCACAAACAACAGTATCTTGAACAAAGTTTTTAGGAACGCCGCCACCGATCATCAATAGACCAGTTCTTCCCGCTGCAATTTTGATATCAGTGAGTTCTCGAAAATCTGCAACACTGTCGATACTCAAATGCTGTTTCGGATTTTCAACTTGATGTTTCACGAGCCCGAAGCCTGCTGAGCAATCAGAGAAAGCAGGAACGAAAATAGGCACTCCGTGATCGTAACAAGTTTCGATGAGAGAATTCTTTTTTACTGAGTTTTCCTTTAACCAGCGTCCCATCTCATAAATAAACTCACGAGAGGAATAAGGGCGTTTTTCGAGACTATCAGCGATAACCTTTACGGCCTCATCACAAGATTGTAATTCTTGTTCATCAATATAGGTGTCGTAAATACGATCAATATATAATTCCCGGAGTTTAGTATCATCGGCAAATTGATCACCTTGGTAATGCCTAAACCCCAGCGCTTCAAAGAAATCCATATCAACAATTGAGGCCCCCGTAGACACAATCGCATCCACCATTCCAGTGGCCACAAGATCCCGGTAAACATCCATACAGCCACCTGCAGATGTGGAGCCTGCTAATGTCAGGATGACAGCGCATTCCGGATCTTCAACCGCCATATTAAAAATCTTGGTGGCACGAGCAAGATCACGTGAAGTGAAGGACATTTTGTCCATTGCTGCAATAATGGGCCGGGCATCAAAAGACTTGATATCGATATGTTCGACAACTTTTGAAAGCAATTCCGCCTTTTCAGTGGATTTGATTTGTTCAGACATTGGTTTTTCCCGAGGAATTACATTTGTGGCATAATTTGATCTTAAAATCAGGCGGCGATGGGTTATCCAATCGCTACCGTTTTGTCAGAATAAAATCCATTAAATCGAGTTTGCATAGCGTAACCATATGCTCCCAAATGCCGGAAAACAATCCAGTCCCCTTCTGCAATGTTATCAGGCAACATATACGGGCCTTCCATCACATCAAGACTATCACATGTGGGGCCATATAATTTGAAAGCGGACAATTCGTGGTCCAGACCCTCGCCATCAACCCGAATGGCATCTAGCGGATAAGGCCAAGCTGAAACACCCGCATCAAACAAAGATCCATAAGTGCCGTCGTTTAAATAGAGCATTTGCCCTTTTCGCATCTCTACGCGAACGGCAACGCCGCCACCTTCAGCGACCAACGCTCTGCCAGGCTCACAGAGGATTTCTAATGCGCTGAGATCTGCATCTTCAAGGGCTTTATGGATTGCATCAAAATAAGTTGTCAGAGGTGCAGGCTGCATTCCTGGGTAGGAGACAGGGAAGCCGCCCCCAACGTCCAGCCTGTCTACAACACATCCACTTTGGCGCAACATATTGGACAGCTGCGTAATGGCCGTAACATAGGATTGTGGATCAAGGCATTGCGAGCCCACATGAAAGGTGATCCCGAGTGACTTGCAATATTTCGACGCCCGCTGCAACAATAAGGGCGCCTCGTTCAACGTTGCTCCAAATTTACCGCTGAGGGGATGGGCAGAAGCCGTTTGATCAACACGAATTCTCAAGAATAAGTTTAAGTCTGTTGCGAACTCTGTTTCTTCTTCAATTTTTCGAAGTTCATCCACACTGTCATAGGCAAAGGATCTAACGCCGCGCTCAAACGAAAAGCGGATGGCTTTCCGGCTTTTAACGGGATGCATAAAATACATCTCAGCGTCAGGGAACATCTCTGAAATGAACTCAACTTCACGAAGAGAAGCCATTTCAAATTTGCGAACACCCCGCTCCCAGAGAAATTTCAAAACAGACGGATGCGGATTAGCCTTCACAGCATATAAACAAGCACCCGTAAACCGCTCTAAGAACAGGGCGGTTTTTTCTGCGAGTTTGTCACCGTAAACCATATGAACGGGATCATTACTGTCTTCCGCTACAATCGCATCTCGCTCCGTCGCATATGATGCGAGGCCGTCAAAATGGAAAGATTGCGAAACAACTCGATTTTCTTGTTTTTCTTTTACCTGCAATTGTGGATCCCTATTCGAAAAACGGCTTGCAACCATACATCAAGTTAGGTCAACCAACTACAAATGGTTTCCAGTCATGATGCTTCAACAAACATGAAAAAGATGATCCGAGAAACCATCTTAATGAAGTCGTGAAATGATCCGTTTTCACCTAAAAATCAAGATTTATTTTCAGGCGCTTTTTCTTGCTTCTACTAGGCGGGTTCGTGGCAACCGTATTTCCACGATTGTTCCTTCATTTTCAGCACTTTCAATTTGTAATACACCGCCGTGCAATTCGACAATTGATTTTGAGAGCGGCAAGCCAAGCCCCGTGCCTTCAGTCGAACGAGCGACCGAGTTCATAGTCCGGACAAATGGTTTCAAGACTGATTCTATGTCCTTGCTCTTGATCCCCACGCCGTCGTCTTCAACATAGATGCTGATATGGTCATCAAACTTGTCGTTCACATATACTTTGACGTTACCATTTTCCGGTGTGAATTTAATTGAATTATTTACCAAGTTCACCATGACCTGTTTAAATTTTCTCTCATCTCCAGTAAACAGAAAATCTACATCCTTTTGGATATTCAACACTAGGGATTTTTCATGTGCTTTGGGCGCCAATAGCAAACAAGTCCATTCCATAACATCCCTGAAACTTACTTCTTTACTTTCAATTTCATATTTGCCCGCTTCAAAACGAGAATAGTCCAAGATATCATTAATAAGCGCTAACAGGTGCTGTCCTGAGGACAGTATATTACCTGTATATTCTTTATATTTTTCGTTGTTAATGGGCCCAAAAATTTCTTTCGAAATAACTTCAGCAAAGCCAATAACTGCGTTCAATGGGGTACGGAGCTCGTGGCTCATGTTGGCCAAAAACAGCGATTTTGCTTTTGTGCCCTCTTCGGCTCTTATTTTGGCATCCAGTAATTCCAGACCAATAAAATGCTCTGACGTGATATCTTGGAGGGTTCCGCGATAATAATCAACGCTGCCGGAGTCACTCACCTGACATCGTCCAATTTCTCGGACATGAACAGTTTCGCCATCGGGTCGGATCATTCTATATTTAATACTATAATCATCCTGGTTTTCTAACGCTGTTTTCACAGCAACCCGCATTCGCTTCAGATCTTCAGGATGAACCCGTGAATAATAGGCAGACGATGTGATCTCAAGCATTTCAGGATCATACCCCATAATACGTGAGAGCTCATCCGACCATTCATGCTTCTCCTGGACAATATCGAAGGACCAGTTCCCAATATGGGCTACGGATTGCGCTTCTTGGAAGCGTTCATTGAGAAGACTCAGTGCCTCTTCCCGTTTTCGAAGGTCGGTAATATCTGTCCGAATTGCTACTGTGCCACCTGTCGCAGTTTTGCTTTCGGTAAGTCTGTAAACTTGATCGCCATTAAAGACCTGCTCTTTGACGCCATACGGATTTCTGTGGGCTTTTAATCGCTTTTGGATCCAGCGTTCGGCATCATCAGGGTTAGTGAACCGATCTGAGCCTTTTGCTTGGTACCTGATAAGTTCCTCAAAAGTGGCCCCCGGCTCCAACATTCCATCAATGTCATCAAACAAGTTTTTGTGCTGCTTATTAAAAGCCACAACACGATCGTCGGCGTCAAAAATGATAAAAGCTTCGGATATCGCCTCTAACGCTTCGACCAAGACAGCCTCGGCTTTTTCAGCGCGAGATATAGCTGATTTCAAATCTTTAGTTTGAGCAAGAAGCGAAATTTCCTTTTGTTCCTGAACCGCGACTTTATCTTGGATTTTCCCCACAACGGAAAGAAATCTTATGATTCCAAGCAGCACCAAGAATATACCCGGCAGATATCCAAAAATTCGCCAACCTTCAACAAATGCTTCTCCCCTGATACTAAACGGGAGCAAATGACTAGGACCGATGAAAAGGAAATCAAGAAAAGCAACTGTCGCGGCTAATATCAACCCTGAAGTCAGCAGTTTATAGGCCGCGCGATCGCGCATCTTATCTTTGGCGACAATACCAAAATACACGCTGATAAAGGCTAAACAAAAAAAGAAAAAGAAATCACCAAATATCATATTCAGTCCGTCCAGATCCCGTCAGTATAACAATTTTACCGTTCATAATAGTTCCGTTTATCACAAGTTTTAGGAAATTAGCGAAATCACTTCAGTACTATTTTTCAGGTCCAACTCAAACAAAATCAGCCACTGGGAAAAGCTGCGAGACATATCTCAAATTGGTATTTACAACTGGTTAAAATTCTCGCTTTTAATTCATTATTTTTCTAAATTGAAGAGTATGAATTAAGTATTTTTACACTTATTTGGTGAAAATCACTCTAATGGACTTCAGATACCCGTGAGTTGGCGCACTTTACTGCATCAACTAACATCGTGGCAATAGAGGTATTAAAAAAAAGCTTTAGCGTGATCGTTTTTTTGTTAAAGTCCATTACCCGTCGCAGAATAAAAAGATAAAGGGAAAAAATGTTAAATATTGTCGCGATAATTAAGGCAAAACCTGGCATGAGAGATGCTGTACTAGAAGCCTTCAACGCAAATGTACCTGCTGTTCTTGCAGAAGATGGTTGCATTGAATATGCCGCAGCCGTTGATGCTGATGGCATGGGAGGGTTTCAAGCAAAACTCGGCGAAGACAGCTTTGCTGTTATTGAAAAGTGGGAAAGCAAAGATGCTTTGATGGCCCATGCAGTCTCAGCTCATATGAAAGCATATGGCAAAAAAACTGCAGATATGGTAGCGGATAAAGCCATTCATATTCTGACGAGCGTATAAACCTAAAACGATCACTGCCCGAAGATTCTATAATTCGGGCAGTGGACTCATAAAAAGGTTACCTAATGAAACAAGAAGAAGCCACTGGCGAAAAAATAATTTCCCAAATAAATGGCCCTGTTACAACAATAATCCTAAACCGCCCAGAATACCGCAATGCACTTGATCAAGATGGATCAGAACAGCTAAAAAAACACCTCCAAGAATTCGAGAACAATAGCACACAAAAGGTTGCTGTCTTAACCGGTTCTGGCGGCTATTTCTGCGCAGGTGCAGATTTAAAAGAAACATCCAAACGGGTCGACTACAAAGCCTGGGCTGGGCATCCGGATGGCCCGCTACATAAACCCTTATCGAAACCCGTTATCGCCGCAGTTGCCGGACACGCTGTTGCTGGTGGTCTTGGGATTGCGCTTTATTGTGACATCAGAATAGCGGAAGAAGATGCTATATTTGGTGTTTTCTGCAGGCGGTGGGGAGTTCCCATGAGCGATGGCACACCAACGCGGCTTCCCCGCATTATTGGGAGAGGTCCCGCAATGGATATGATGTTAAGCGGAGAACCCGTTACCGCAACCCGGGCTATGGAAATTGGGCTTGTCACACGGATAACGCCTAAGGGCGGTGCAAGGGAAGCGGCAGAAAAGCTTGCATTGCAAATCGCAGCTTACCCACCCATTGCAATGCTGTCTGATAGAGACGCCATCTACTCCCAAGACGGTATAACAGAAGCCGAAGCATTAGCAGAAGAGTGGCGATCAGCCCAGGAGGCTCAAGCAAAAGAGGCACAAGTTGGCGCAGCGCGTTTCGCTGAAGGTCATGGACGCCACGGTAGTTTCGAGTAGATATCATTGCCAAGGTATAAGCCGCTACTCAGAATAGTCTCTGCCGGCTCTATTTTTATATCTTGGCAACACCCAGCCCCACAGGATACCCCCGCTTCTGACTAGAAAACCGGCGACAATGGAAAGGCCAACAGAAACCAGAACATTGACCCCTATTTGAAGTAAACCTATGTAAGAAGCTGCGGACACCAACGCTGCAGTCACATAAACTTCGGGCTTTAGCAGAAAAGATGTCTCACCCGCAACGACATCTCTAATTAGTCCGCCGAAGGTCGCCGTCATAACCCCAAGAACAATGGACAGCAATAAAGGAGCCCCACTTTCAAGTGCAATATGGGCACCCATAACTCCAAACACAGCTAAACCAATGGCGTCCCCCCAAATGAGCACAGCATATCTTTTTTGTAATCGATGAGCGAAAAAGTAGGTGAAAAGGGCGACTGAAAAACAAACCATCAAATAATTTGGATCATTAATCCAGAATACCGGGCGGGATAACAACAAATCTCTCACAGTTCCGCCGCCAACCCCCGTTAACGTTGCCATTAAGGCAAAACCGATTACGTCCAGTTCCTTTCGGCTGGCCACAAGGCCGCCTGTTGCGGCAAAAACCGCAACACCCGCCAAATCTACGAACGTAATTAGAGACTGAAAATCCATAAAAGGATTATGTCGACTTTCAATCCAGTTGCCGACTAGTTTTTTGCATTGGGGACAAAAAGCTGCTGGCCCAACACCTTATACTTTGCAATCAACACTTGCCCTTTGCGACTTGTCAGCCATTTTTCGAACCTTAACGCCGAGGTCTTTTTGACATGTGGATGTTTTACAGAACTGATAGGTAAATAGGCATATTGATTAAACAATAGAGGGTCGCCAGAATAGATAATTTTCAAGCCTCCCTTGTTTCCAAAATTAAGCCAACTTGCCCGATCAGAAAATGTGTAGGCATTCATAGCGGATGCCAAATTAAGGGTCGCCCCCATGCTCGAGCCACTTGCCCTGTACCATGCGCTACTGAATGTATCTGGTTTCAGGTGCGCCGCCTCCCACAGTGATAATTCCTTGCGATGGGTCCCACTTTCATCGCCGCGACTTACAAAAGCTTTCCCAGATTGACGTATTGCTTTCAGAACATCCGTTGTCGTTTTTTGGGAACCACCGCCAATGACGTCACTTGCAGGTCCTAGAAACACGAAATCGTTATACATAATCTCGCGGCGGTATTCTGCGAAACCTTGCGTTATAAAATTTTCTTCCGCGGCACGGGAATGAACAAGAACAGCATCGACATCACCTTGCTGGCCCAATTTCAACGCTTGCCCGGTTCCCACGACCAGTAAGCGCACATCCAAATCCAAATCCCTTTTCACTTCTAGGAGCAAGACATCAGACAGGCCAGAATTGTGAAACGATGTGGTGACGGCAAGTCTCATTTCAGCAGCAGATGCGATCCCCGTTATAATCACTAGGCAGGAAGCCGTAATCAATCCGGTCCAGTTCCTCATAGCAAAATATCCCCTTGTAAAAAGGATTTTGCTTCTGGGGTTTTAGGCTCAATAAAAAACAGCTCCCCATCCGTAAATTCGTGAATTTCCCCCCGCAATAGAAACACAACTTCACTCGCCAATCGTCTAGCTTGCCCCATATCATGTGTCGCCATGACAATTCGGGTTCCGCCAGAAATCGCCGTCTGAATTAAATTTTCAATGGCTTGCGTGGAGGCTCCATCAAGATTAGTGGTCGGTTCATCCAAGAACAAAACGTCAGGCTTAATTATTAGAGCGCGAGCCACGGCAAGTTTTTGCTTTTCCCCGCCAGATAAAACGCTGGCAGGCTTATGCTCAAAACTCTCAAGCCCAACAGCCTTTAGCCAAATTGAAGCTTCCTCAATCGCCGCTGATTTTGGTATCCCACGAACCCGTAACGGGAAAATGAGATTTTCTAGGACGGATCGTCTCATTACCACAGGTGTTTGAAAAATAAACGATTGTTTATCACTGGCGGTTTTAAAACTTGTTTGCCAAGTCACTGTCCCCACAGTTGGCTTCTGCAAGCCGTGCATCAAGCGAAGTAAAGTGGTTTTCCCCGCGCCGTTTGGCCCCATAACAATTGTGCACCCCGAAGAGGATAGCGTCCAACTTGCGGGCCCGAGGATCACTTTTCCTGACTTTTCAACGGCGACATTTGCAAGGTTGAGCGGAAGAATAGAAACTACCATACGCCCCCTCTTTCTGTTTTAGAGAGGCTGTGGACAGCCAGATTAATCACAATGGCAATGGTAATCAGAACAATTCCCAACCCAAGAGCCAACGCGAAATCACCCTTTCCGACTTCAAGTGCAATAGCCGTTGTTAAAACCCGTGTGAGATGGTCGATATTACCACCGACAATCATGATCGCCCCAACCTCACCAATGGCCCTGCCAAAACCAGTCAAAGTTGCCGTCAGGAGTGCCCGCCGCCCATCTCGGAGAAGCACCCAAATTCGTTGTGATTTTGTCGTATGAATTGAGATTAGCAAATCATGGTAGAGGTACCATAGATCCCTCAACGCTTGATGAGACAAGGACGCAATGATCGGTGTTACAATAATTACTTGCGCAAGTATCATGGCGGTCGGGGTGAAGAGTAGATCCAGCACTCCAAATGGTCCTGATCGCGACAAAAGAATATATACCACGAGGCCAACAACAACGGGCGGCAACCCCATCAGCGCATTTAGAATGGCTATAGCTATGCGGCGATACCTAAACCGTGCGACCGCAAGAAAAGCACCAAAAGGCAATCCGATCACTGCTGCTATAAGAACCGCAACGACGCTCACTTGCAATGACCGCAACGATATCTCCACAAGGTCATTATCCAATGTAATAACAAGGTTTACGGCGGCAATTACGCCGGCGAGTAAATCGTTCATTCTGTATCTTTAGCGCCCTACTATTTTTGCGGTTGGCAATCCTAATGTATTTATTGTCTACTAACGAGAAGAAGACAACCTCAATACTTTATCAAAAGACAGGCCCATGATGATGCTAAACACGACTATTATTTCTCTAGGTGCGCTTGCCATCTTATTGATTATTCGCTTCACACCGATTTGGGATAGTGTTTTATCGTCTGGAACGTATAAGTCTGTTGATTTTGGAAAACTGAAAACACCCAAGACCCCAAATTGGGCTTTGGTATGCCCAGAGGGTTATTGTCCGGAAGCCAAAAACCATCGCACGGCTCCAATTTTTAATCATTCTGCTACGGATTTAGCAAAAAAAGTGAAAGAAATTATTCTGTCAGAAGGTAATTCCAGTGTTCGCGAAGATAACGGAACAAGGTTTGATCTAGTTATTAGAACGCCCGTGTTGAGGTGGCCCGATCTGATCACAATTGAAGTCATTGAATTACCGAACAATCAAAGTAGCATCGCCATTTACAGCCGCTCTATTTATGGGCGTTCTGATTTAGGAGCCAATGGCAAACGGGTCAAGCGCTGGCTTGAAAAATTGAAATCATCCTAACACTTCAAATTAAATTATTTTAGCCTTGCCCAGACTAAGTCCTTCCTAAATACTGCAGGCGTTCAAGGGTTTCTGTAGGCATTGCCTGCGGAAATAATAGGGAACACGGTAGGATTTAACGATCTGATCCGGGACTGCCCCCGCAACTGTGAGCGTTAGTCTTTGTCCATCTTGCCACTGGAGTTTTCCGGGAAGGCGGACATCGACGATTATGCGCGAGTCAGGAGACCTGCCCTTTTACACCCAAAAACGGCCAGCTATTTGGCTGGCATAACTTATCCGCACGGTGGGTGCGAAAAGGAGAATAAAATGCATATTGAACCCGGGCTCGTGGCTCCGGCTAAAGTCGCTATTGCCAACGTTGGCGCCATCGCAATTTTTGCATGGGGCTTTAAAGAACAAGTCAAAGAATTCCTAAAACAGCCATGGATTTTAATGAAAAGCTTGCTAGCCGCAGCTTTTTTCTCACTATTCATGCAAAGTTACAGTATTCCCATTGGACCATCGGAGCTGCATTTTGTAGGTGCCATGGCCATGTATCTAACATTAGGTTTCACACCAACATTGCTGGGATTTGGCGCTGGTCTCCTGTTCCAGGGGATCGCTTTTGATCCAGGTGATCTTGTTCATTTAGGCGTTAATAGCCTGACATTAATGTTACCGCTTATCACCACACATTATGTTTCCGGCAGACAATATTTCCAAGAAGCTCTATCAAAACGGCTTTCCTGGTTTAACATTGTGAAATTGGATGCCATTTATTATGTCGGTGTTTCCGGCATGGTTGGGTTTTGGTTGTTAGTGGGCGATGTTGCGACACCATTTGCCTCTTGGGCAGCTTTCATGGCGTCATATATGGTGCTAGTTGTTCTGGAACCCGTAGTGACCTTTGCTGCTGTAAAAGGTTTAAAAGCCTTTGAAGACACAAAAATTGTCGCAAGACTAACCAGTGTAAGAAGTTTGACTATTTCTTAAATTCAGTCATTTCAATACATTTAAGGCCGCCACATTGGCGGCCTTTTTTAATTTCTCTTCTACCAGAGCGATAATTAGGATAGATTTTTATACTCGAATACTAATTGCTTAGACCTAATGAAGTTTGCTGCTGATGCTCCAACTGCCAGAAACAAAAGCCTTTGTGAAACGGGAATGGCGCTTTTTGTTATTTGGGCTGCTTCTGACTTTCTGGTCCAGCCCTGGCCAGACATTTGTAATTTCTCTATTTAGTAGCCATATTCGCGCCGATTTCAATCTTACTCACGGTGAATTTGGGACGATCTATACGATCGCCACTCTTGCTAGTGCAGCCTTATTATGGAAAACAGGCCCGCTTGTAGACCATATGCCCCTCAAAAAATTCGCCCTACAGGCCGTCGTGATTATGAGCATCGCAACTGCTTTAGTCGCAGGCATTCAAGGACCAATTACACTTTGCCTTGGTATATTTTGTGTCCGTTTTATGGGACAAGGTATGCTTTATCATATCGCCCTAACGTCGATGGCTCGCAGGTATGAGAAAGAGAGAGGACGTGCAGTTGCAATTGCAGGACTGGGATTTTCATTGGCTGAAACGTCTTTCCCCCCTCTTATTGTATTGGCTTTGGGCGCGTTCGATTGGAAACTCATATGGCTAGCGATGGCATTTTTAATTGCCTGCACCCTACCACCGATCATTCCGCGGCTTATTTCCCACACAACAACTCAAGATGGACAAGGGTCCGCCGAACTTATCGCACTGGACGATGACCAGAAGCATTGGACAAGGGCTAGAATGCTTCGCGATCGTCGCTTCTATTTGCTTGCCCTCACCCCAATTGCCCAATCAGGTGTAATTACAGGTATTTTCTTTCATCAAGTGTATCTGATTTCTCTTAAAGGGTGGAGCCTTGAGTGGTGGAGTATTTGCTTCAGTATATTCGCTGCATCGGCTTTCACCGGGACTTTAACCAGCGGTTTTCTTGTTGATCATTTTCGGGCCCGCATCGTTGCTCCAGTAGTTTTATTGCCCTTAGCCACAGGCCTGATTTTATTTGGCAGTCTATCACATCCCGCTTTTGCAGCATTGATTATGGCGTTTTTCGGATTTGGCGCAGGGCTCAGCGGTCCCTCGTTTTCTTCGCTCTGGCCGGAACTTTATGGGCTTAAACATTTGGGAGCAATCCGATCTGTCGCCAATGTTGTCATGGTGTTTGGATCAGCACTTGGCCCTGTTGTCGTGGGCACTGCTCTAGATGCTGGTATCTCATTACAAGCTATCTGCTACGTATCTGCTGGATTAGTAATGTGTGGATCAATCGCATGCTTAAAGGCGCTTAAAGATGACTAACTCCCATTGGGCAGCGTAACGATAACTTTTGTTCCTCGGCCAACTTCACTATCAATGACAAGTTCGCCCTCATGCATATCAACAAGTGATTTCACGATAGCCAAGCCAAGCCCAGTTCCCTCCTGAGCTTTCAACACATCATCTTCACCACGAACGAATGGTTTGATCAAAGACTCGATTTTGTCGGGGGGAAATCCATGCCCCGTATCTTCAATTTTTATGACGTGATATGCCCCGACCTCGGAGACCTTCAATAGAATACGGCCTCCTTCAGGTGTAAACTTCACAGCATTTGACAATAGATTGATCAATATCTGCGAAACAGCACGCCCGTCTGCATTAAGGGCGCTTAATCCTTCGGCTACGTCTTCAATATAGTTGATGTTCTTTTTTTGCGCCAAACCACTAATAATTGCAGAACATTCAATCACAATATCTTTGATGAAAAAGCCTTTTTTACTCAACGATAACTCGTTAGCTTCAATGGCCGACAAATCAAGAATGTCATTAACCAAATTTAAAAGGTGCCGCCCGCTCATCAATATATCGTTAGTATATTCTTCATATCGATCTGACCCAAGAGGGCCAAAAATCTGGCTATTTAAAACCTCTGAAAATCCGATAATTGCATTAAGAGGCGTCCGTAATTCGTGGCTCATTGTCGCCAAAAATTCAGATTTTGTTTTATTAGCCTTCTCTGCCTCTACAAGGGCTTTGCGCCGTGCTGCCTCGGCTTGCTTTTGAGCGCTTATGTCGCGTAAAAAACCTGTAAAAAAGCGTTCCTCTTCAATTTTATATTCAGTAACTGTCAGTTCGACAGGAAACTCAACACCATTGCTCCGTTGGGCAATTGTTTCAACTCGCGTATCTAAAATCCGATGCCCCGCAACTTTTGATAACTTATCGAACCATTCATTAAAACGATTTTGAAAGCCGGGAGGAACAAGCAAATCAGTAAACTTTCGTCCCGTCAGTTCATTTCGGCCAAATCCAAACATTTTCCGGGCCGCTTGATTGCATTCAACTAGGTTGCCCCGAACATCAATCGTAATAATGCCATCCAATGACGCATTAAAAATCAGACGATTACGTTTTTCGCTTTCAACAAGTTCACGGCTTTTCTGTATAAGCTGTAACTTTGCAGCTGTCAGTGCTGCAATAAAGGTCAGCAGATCCATATGCTCCTGTTTGAAGTGATTTCTGCGTATATCCTCACAATCGATGACCCCATAAAGATGATCTTCGCACAATATGGGAACACAAATTTCGGACACAGCACCTTCGATATCCGAAATATAAAAATCACAATTGTCTAGATCACTTAAGTTTAGCGCCTCACGGGATGCCGCGACACGTCCTGTCACGCCTTCACCCAAAGGAATTTCCATTGGATTAACAATGACATTATCAATTGGATTTTTCTTTCCTATCGCGGCACGCTGACACAGTAAGTCCCTGTCTTTATCAATCAGATATACCACACAATCATCGAACCCAAGTTTACTCACCAGTTCGCGGGCGACGTACCAAACCAGTTCAATGTCATCAGATATGCTGATCATATTCACGGCAAATGCATTCATTATTTGAAGCTGTGTTTTATTTGTCGTTATATTAGGTGCCTCAGCAACCATGACCGACTGATCGTCCAATTCTCGCACTCCTAAAGAAGATTTTTTTGTCATAGCTACGACCGATAAGAGCTGATTGGTTGTTGGTGCAAGTAAGGGAAAATATTATTAATTTAAGTAACGTTGTCTTCCAGTGACACATCCCATATGCCACATTACAACAAAAACTAATATTGGTCCAATTTATAAGCTACCCTCCGTAGATGCAATCTGTACCTCAAATTCCCTGATCCACCAGAGAGGTACGAGCAATTATGAGGCTAGCTGTTTGCTATATTAAATATGTATTTCAAGAAATTTAACTTTCCACATACGTGCCGCACTCGTACTAATAAAAATAAGAATACGAAAACTAATGCAGAAAAACTGTGCGGGAGAAATTAGCAAATGGCACTTATCACCTATCATAACCAAATGGATATCGACTTTGGCGCAATTGAGAGAATTGGGGCGGCGCTCAAGAAAAATGGGATTTCACGGCCCCTGATTTGCACCGATAAAGGTATTGTTGATACGGGCATCTATGATGCTCTACGCCTCGCACTTCCCAATGATATCGCAGCCACTGTTTTCGATGAAACACCAGGAAACCCAACAGAGGTTGCCGTTGATGCAGCCCTTAAATTATATCGCGAGAATGATTGCGACGGCGTTATCGCCATTGGCGGCGGCTCATCAATTGATTTGGGAAAAGGCGTGGCCCTAAAAGCCAGTCATGATGGCCCGATTATTAACTGGTCTGCGGTAAGAGGTGGGCGCGACAAAATTGGTGTGGCTCCTCCCATTATTGCTATTCCAACAACTGCAGGTACGGGCAGTGAAGTTGGCGGAGGAACAGTCATTGTCACGGAAGATGGACAAAAAGTTGTTATAGCAAGCCCTTATCTTCTTCCCAAAATTGCCATTTGTGATCCCAACCTGACTTTAGGATTACCCAAACATCTAACAGCAGCAACAGGAATGGATGCAATGGCCCACTGCATCGAGGCCTATCTGACACCCGTCATAAATCCACCAGCGGCAGCAATTGGACTTGATGGTCTTGAACGCGTGGTTAAATATCTGAAACGGGCAGTTGACAATGGTCAAGACAAAGATGCCCGCTGGAACATGATGATGGCAGCGAGTGAAGGCGCCATGGCGTTTTCAAAAGGACTTGGGGCCGTCCACTCAATGAGCCATGCAGTGGGTGCCTTGCCGGAACTCGGAGCCCATCACGGAACCCTAAATGCTGTTTTACTTCCCGCAGTACTCCGCTTCAACGCAGATCATGTGGGAAATAAATATGAGAAAATCCGGCGCGCAATGGGACTGGAAATTGGCGCCGACATCTCGAACTGGATCACTGAGTTCAACAGAACCCTCGGCCTCCCTGCAAATCTGGCTCAAATGGGGGTAACCGAAGAAATGATACCCGCGCTTGCTCGTCATTGCATGACAGATGCGTGTCATTTCACGAACCCGGTTCAGCCTAGTGTTGAACAATACGAAAGCCTGTATCGTGAGGCCCTAAACGCTGAGTAAAACTGACTAAATATTTGGGGTTAAGCGAAGAGATAGGCAGGACATCCCGCCATCTACCTTCGCGGCCTCGGTATTTGGAATTTCTACCACTTGATATCCCTCCGCCTTCAGCATTTCCGCTGTTTTGGAAAAACCCGCGGGCATCAAGACAACGCCGTTAAAACAGACGGCATTTGCCGATGCCTCTTCGCCTTCAGCCGTGTATAGAACACGGTAGTCCTCGAAGCAGCCCGTGTCAGCAAGGCGCCGCGTTGACAGAATTGTATTTTCGTCAAGAAGACCGCAATCGGTTTTGAAATGAAGTACATCTGGGGGCGTTTGCAGTTCCCGAACCGTATACCCCCAATCTGCCACACATTTTCGAAGACTAGCGACCCCTTCAGAATCTGTCCGCTCGGAACGTCCAACAAGGATTTCACGCGCTGTAACGAGAATATCTCCGCCTTCTATATGTCCGATTTCAATGTCTCGGACATCTTTGAAATATTTTTCAAGAGTTGGCCGCATCGCAGCAGCTTCACCCGCACGAGACGGAGCCCCGGGACGCATAATGATTGCACCTTCTTTAAGGCAAAGAGCGGTATCTTCCACAAACACACAATCTGCAAATTCTTCTAGCGCAGAAAGTTCCGTCACCTTTGCTCCAGTTTTCTTAAGCTCTGCCACATAGATTTCATGGTGCTGCAAAAACAGATCGAAATCTGGGTTTCCACCGTCATCGGCGCGCAAACCATCAACAATGCTGCGTGCGGGACGACGTGTAATTGCATGAGAGAAATGTGTCGTGAAAGAATCCATAATTCGAAGCCCATAAACAGAAAGAAATGCCCAAACTAGTTCATCTGAGCAATCCTGTCTATCACACCCATTCGGGCATCAATTCCCTAGTCAACAGCGTCTTCAAACTTTAATAATGCGTTTCAACAATCCTACATACTTAATGGGCATTAATCGCTGAAGGAAGTCTATGATTTTAGCGTCGGCACCGATCAGAATGCGGCGTTTTCCCGCCTCTACACCAGATAAAATAACGGCGGCAGCTTGTTCAGGTGTTGTTTGAGCCGTGGCGTCAAATTTCCGAACGGCATTCTTCCTGTTTCTCTCGCCCCTATCTGTTTTTTTAAAACGGGCATTGCGGGCGATATCTGTTCGAATGCCGCCCGGATGCACAGAACTCACCTGAACATTCGTCCCCTTCATTTCCATTGCCAATGCTTCGGTAAAGCCCCGAATGGCAAATTTACTTGCGTTATAGGCACTTTGCCCTGGAAATGCGATCAGCCCAAAAAGACTAGAGACATTAATCACATGACCGCTATTCGCTTTTTCAAAATACCCCATAAATGCTTTGGTTCCGTACACCATACCCCAGAAATTAATATCCATAACCCAGTGGAAATCTTCATAACTGGTCCCTGATACGGTATCAAACATCGTCACACCGGCATTGTTAAAAACAAAATCAACCTGACCAAACTCCTGAACCGTATCATCAGCCCAAGCCTCAACTGCATCTCTATTCTTGACATCCAGTTTGGTGACTTTACTACCAACGTTATGTGCAGCAACCAGCGCTTCGGTTTGTTTCAATCCATCCCCGTCGATATCCGCAATTGACACAGAACATCCGCGTTCTGCAAGCGCTATGGCAAGGGCCCGGCCGATGCCAGAGCCTGCACCTGTGATGGCGGCAACTTTTCCGTTAAAACTCATTTTCTTGCACCTAGCTTCTTTTCGAGCGATTTATTCAGCGGCGGTTACAGCTTGATTTTCAATAGCCTTCGCTTGTTGTTTGCGTATGAACGCAGACATGCCCTGAACCATCTGGTCCACTTCAGGGAATAAGGCTGAAGCACCAATAAAGCCGTGATAAAGGCCTTCATATTCCTGAAATTCGACATCTGCTCCCAGTTCCCGTATTTTTGAAGCCACGTGAACACCATCGTCCCGCAATGGATCAAACCCGCAAGTCAATATCCATGACGGTGGCATTTTCCCAGAAACCGCATTGGAAAGAGCCCCCAAATACGTATCGTCGGCTCTCGCGTCGGCAGTCATAAAATTGCCCGCGAACCAATCCAGAAGTTCCTGCGTGAGAAGAATTTTTTCGCTGCCGAGTAGCTCTCTAGATTTTGTGGTCTCAATCCCTGGTGATGGCGGATAAATCAAACCAGCTGCGATCGGGAGATACCCAAGATCACCTTTGGATGCCATAGCAGCAACAAGAATGGCAAGAGCTGCTCCCGCACTATCGCCCGCGACGGACATATTTGCGGCATCAATATTGTGGCGCGCGCCGTTAGTTTGTAACCAGCGCCAGCAATCCAGCGCATCTTCCATGGCTGCAGGATATCTGCTCTCCGGCCCAAGGCGATAATCAACGGCCAAAACAGATTGACCCGTTTCAAGCGCCAGTTTTCGGCATAGACCATCATGGGTTTCCAGATCCCCAATGACAAACCCTCCCCCATGAAAATACAGCAGGCACGGACCTGCAGTGTCTAGATTTTCATCATTGTAGAGCCGACCTCCCAAAGTTCGCCCTTCAAGTTCAATGTTGATATCTTCTACATTTTTGACGGGGGCTTTTGGACCATCAAACAATTCAATTGATTTTCGGTAACCTCCCCGCATTAAACCCTTGGACCATTTGGCGGCAGGAATTGCCAGTTGTTCTTGTAGGTTGAACAAACCTTGGGCTCTTGGATTCAACTGCCGACCATCTAAGGCGAGTGTTTTACCTTTAAGCTTCCGTTCCCAATAAGCATCGCTTGCATTTAACAATTTAGTCTTTTGATACAAAATATACGGAATTTTGAGTATGAGTTTTATCATTATTTTGGATCTTTCGTTATCAAGGTGTTAGCCCATTTGTTCTTTTGTTTTTATGGTGATTTTGAAATCATCCATTTTCAACGTTGATCGTTCTTTAAGAAAGCGCAGCGCCGTATGAGGATATAGGGTGTGAATACGTCCATTTTCGTCTTTATACCAACTATCACAAGAGCCTGCCCAAACTGTTTCCTGCAAATCTAATTGAGTTTTGACGTTTTGCGCTGCCTGCACATCAGATTTTGGTTGCAAAAATTTATGTCTACCTGCCAGTTCAATACACTGCATTATGAATTTTATTTGTGCTTCGATCATAAAGACAATTGAGGTGGACCCGACCCCGGTATTTGGACCAGTCACAAAATAAGCGTTGGGAAAACTACTAACCATCGCACCGTTATATGCGGTCGCATCTTTGGCCCAAACGTCCCGAAGGGAGGTTCCACCTTCGCCTTTTAGATCAATTGAGACCATTTGTTTTTGCAAATCAAAACCTGTCGCAAAGATAATGACATCTGCGTCAATTTTCTCGCCCATACCGTCAACAATTCCATCGCCTTCAATGCGATCAATACCGTTGGTATTTACAGTGACATTCTCTCGGTTCAATGCAGGGTAAAAATCATCAGAAATGAGAACACGCTTACAGCCCAATTCATAATCTGGAATAAGTTTCTCTTGTAGCCCAGGATCCTTGATCGTGCGGCGTATATACGCCCTTATCTTACCGGTAACGAGATTGCGTACTCTGGATTTCTTTTTGAAAATTGGCGACAAAATCAACTCAAACCGCCAGAAAATTGCAAGCCGTTGCAGGCGTAATTTCAAAGGGTTGCGTCGAAACGATTTCTTCTCTTTGTCAGTATAAGCCCGATCTTTCCGAGGCATTATGTAATTGGGAGTTCGCTGGAACATAACAACCTGATCAGCAATTTTTGCGATTTCTGGAACTGTTTGAACTGCACTAGCAGCACTACCAACTACCGCAACTTTTTTCCCAGTTAAATCAGCATCCTTTTGCCACTGTGCCGTATGGAAAGCAGGTCCATTAAAAGCATCGATCCCGTTAATCTCTGGTATACTTGGGGTATTCAAGCCGCCAGATCCCAAAACAACATGCCGCGCTTGTCGTTTCTGCCCATTGGGCAAGGAGAGTGTCCATAGCGCCGTTTTCTCATCCAATTTGACTTCAGTAACATCAATTCCAAATTCAATGTACGGCGTAATTCCAAAGTCATTTGAGCATTTTTCAACATAAGCTTGGATTTCGGCCTGCGGAGAATAAACACGAGACCAATCTGGATTGGGAGCGAACGAATAACAGTAGAAATGGGATGGCACATCACAGGCAGCACCCGGATAGGTATTCTTGTACCAAGTACCGCCAATACCGTCGGTCTTTTCCAATATGACGAAATCAGAAATTTCCGCTTCAAGCAGCTTAATCCCCATACACACGCCGGCAAATCCCGCGCCTATGATGATCACATCTAGAATTTTTTGAGCGGTTTCATTTGAACCGCTTTCCAGCTGCGGCCGCGTCTGGACATTCATTACTCTTACTCCCCCAAGAATAGCAGCTAAGCTACTTTCACTCATTAGAAGAGTATCTACATTCCCTTTTAAAGGGAACTTTTATGTTAAGAGAGAACGCGGCCCTACGACCTGTTTTGCCCGTGCCTATAGCTTGACGAACTTTAAAAACTCTTTGAGGTCCGAGCGCCGGCCTGTCAAGCGGAGATTGGGGGCGACCTCTTGAGACACAGTTAGGAGCTATTCAGTGTATCGGTATGATTTATCAATGGAAGTCGCTAAACATGAGCACAGAAGTAATGGAATGAAAATTGTTAGGGCTATTTTATACATGCTCTTAGTCTCGGTTCGTGAAAATCATTTTCTGAATTCGTAGCACACTTTAATCCCCCCACAAGTATGAGTGTAATAGTTCTCTTGCAAATACCCCTGCAGCCTTACGCTTTACGAAGGCGTTGAAGTGTGTTTTCCAAAATATTTAGAAAATTGGATCTGTCTTTCTTAGAAAAAGCAGCGTTTTTGCCCGAGATTTCACCGATGTCGCGAAGGTGAGTATTCAGCTCTCTCATAGCAAGTGCCATACCGATGGACTGTTCGGTGAACGGTTTACCTGTGGGGCCCATAACCACTGCTTTTTTCTTCAAACATCTGTCGGCAAGCGGAATATCAGATGTAATAACAACATCTTTTTCCCCCACGTGATCAACAATCCAGTCATCAGCAGCATCAAACCCATCATCCACAACTGACTGTTCAATCAAGGGGCTTTGCGGGATCCGAAGCCAACTATTACTAACCACAAATGTTTTCAGCTTATGCCGTCCAGCGACTTTATAAATCTCGTCTTTTACCGGACAGGCATCGGCGTCAATATAGATTATGGTCATTGTAATTCCGTTTCAGGAAATAAGTTAGATTCGGATCAATTGAGCTTAGTTACGGGCAGAAAGATGATCAACAATCACCATATCTTCACCGTTTTCTTTCAATTTCGAAATCCACGCAGATGCAATAGCGGGATCACTTGGAGCGGCATGAACGCCTGGTGTAAATTCGCCGTTCATTATGCCTTCCACGGCATAACTTACCGGAATAGATACAAGGCGAGCCATGGCAGTATGGTTTTTGTCACCATATGCATCCATCAAGTAGGATCTATTATAGACTTCCTTGCCATCTTTTTTGGCACATAGATCCACACTCAAAACCACCCGGTCGGCTTCATCATCGCCAACTGCGTATTTATCCCAAAGATCATTGCTCATTTCAGAAAGGCGTTGATCTCCGGCCTCTCCTTCAAGTGTTTCAACTTCAGCGAAGATATGTGCCCAAGCTTTTGACCACCCATTATAGCGAAGCGTTCCGCGAACAAATTGTTGCACATTCATCCCATCACCAAACCCGTATTCATCAACATAGGGCAAGGAGTCACGGTTAGGATAAACTTCGAACACTTCCTCTCCTTTTGGAAGCGCCGCAGCATATGCTTCAACAGCATTCCAAGGACGATCAACATCGAACTCTTTACCGTCTCGTATACTTTTGGACGGTGAGCGCAACGCCTTTAGAACGCCCAAAGGTGACCAGCTAAACTTGTAGCAAAAGTCGTTTGGTTCTTCAGACAATCCGCCGCAATATGATTTAAAGTAATGTTCGTTTTCCGCAGAAAAAGCATCTGACTTCCGGTAGTCATCCACCAGTGCATGGGCCATCAAATGATCGATACCTGGATCAAGGCCAACCTCATTCACTAACGATAGACCTTTGTCTTTTGCTGCAGCTTCAAGACCTTTCATTTCTGGTGAAATGTAAGAGCTTGAAACGAAATGCGCACCCACATGAAGGCATATTTTAGCAACTATTGGATGGAAATCACCTGGTAGCATCGATACGGCCACATCCCCAGCTTTCAATGTATCTTCAAATTCCTCTAACGAAAATGATCTGGCATCGAACGACCCATCAAGGCCCGCAACAGCCTCTTGAGCTTTTTCAAGTGTCCGGTTCCATACTGTAATATTGTGCCCTTGCTCTACGAGCCGGCGAATTCCGGGTACAGAAGATAATCCAGCACCAAGCCAATGAATATGTGTCATATTTTTAGTCCTATAAATAATGCCTAAAGCCGCGCTAGGTTTTTGTTAAAATCATTCAGTGCCCGTCCCCAAACACCTTTTTCAGGCTCGTTCAGTTCCAATAATACTTTGGTCAACTGATTAGAATAATCTTCACTTGATTCCAGTGGTAACATCGACGGTAAATGATCAATTGCAATCACATCAAGGGGAGGCGTGCAGCCCTCTACTGAAAATACAGGAGCGGTAAAGGTCGTGCTCCGATTATAAATCGGGATGGGATTGTAGATACTTTCCGGATCGCAGCTCACATCAGAAATGACTGATAATTTACGATCTTCTACTTTGATATCATCTGCGCTTACAAAACGCGGACACTCTTTCGTAGCCAAAATACAATTCACAAAGATGGAATGTTGTTGAAGTTCTGGGAAAGGTCCACCAGAAGAGGTCTCAGCCATATCCCATTTACTAACGTCAAGTCCCAGTGCTTCACCAAGGTCAACAGCACCGCTTCCAGATCGACCAAGGGCACCGATAACAACCATATTTGGTTTTGCGGCTGATTTATCCAAACCCGATTTCAAATATGCCAAAAGCGCATCAACATTTTTGTAGGAATTCACCACATCAAGAGACGGTGTATTTCCCGCCTGCTGGCCATTCCAAGCCATAACTGCGACGGCAGCGCCTGCGTATCCAGCCCAATAGCCAAACGCCGCAACACGGCGATTATTTTCATCTACAAGGCACTCAAGATCGTAGAGAGTTCCTTTGCCAGAAACAAACCGACCTAGTGTATGTTGCCAGCCGGGCTGATCTTTATACACATGGCCGAAATAAATATGACGGTGGATCAGATCATCATCACCCGCCGGTAATTCCTTCACTCCCAAAACAAAGGCGTCTTTGGGCGCAGAAGGCCAGCTGCCTTCTTCAGCAATTGTGCAGCCGACCGCTTCATAGTCTTCAATCGCCACACAGCGATCTGCCGACTTTTCAACAGTTACATCATAGCCAGCATCAATCAATGCCTTCGCGTCTTTTGGCACTACAGCTACGCGATGTTCATTTGCTTTATGTTCCGTCCGGACCCAAATTTTTGTATTCACGAGATCTCCATCTCTTAACTGAAACCATCAGGTAAACCGCTCAAAATTAATTCAACGATTCACCATTCAACTGGCGACTTTAACCAATGCAATTTTCAATATCTACCCTAGAAATCAGTTGTTTTAAATCCATGCATCTAACAAGAGAACGGGGATCCGAAAATTGCAATTTTTCTAACCAAAATACCCAATATCGCAAGAAAAATGTAACCTTCCCTTGAAAACGACCAACCGGTTGGTTATATGAAGGATATGAGTAAAGAAGAAACAAGCATACAGATATTAGACACGGCCATAGATTTGTTTTGGCGGGCGAGCTATCACGGTGTAAATATGAACGAATTGAGCCGCGCTGCCAATTTGAATAAGGCTACTCTTTATCAGCATTTTTCCTCCAAGGAAAAACTGGCCGTCGCAGCGGTTGAGCGCGCAACGCTCCGCACGCAAACTTTTGTGTTTGATACTGCGTTTGAAGCCTCAACAAATCCAGTGCAGCGCCTTAAAAACATTTATCAGAATGTCTTTCATACGCATCGCTCAATATATGAGACCGAAAGTATCTGCCTTGGGTGTCCGTTCGTAAATATCGGTGTGGAGTTGGCAACCACAAGCGAGGACGTTCGCAAAGCCGTCATAAAGGGGTTTGGAGTATTCCAGGAATATTACGAACAAATCACTAGCGACTACCGCGCCGCAAACGATAGCAACTCAACGTCACTAAACAAAGAGATTGTGTCTGCGCTTTTGGCAAACATGAACGCCTGCCTGGTTGCCTCAAAACTAGAGAAAAGACCCGAAGCTATTCTAGAAGGCTCAGTCCGAGCTGTGAATATTTTAAAACACTGGTAATTTTTTTACTTTTCACAATAACCAACCGGTTGGTTATATTTAAGGAATTGATTGATGGAAACTGTAATTCAGAGTGTAACACTAAATACTTCAAAGAAAGAAGCATGGAAGGTTCTAGCTGATTTTGGAAATGCCCACAAATATTTCAATGGTATTGAAAATGCGTATCTAATGACCGATCAACAAACAGGGGTTGGTACTGTTCGCCACTGCGACCTCCCCAGCATGATGGGGATGAAGCAATATATTGATGAGGAAATCACTGACTGGGTTGAGGGCGAGGAATTCACCTATGTGGTGACAAACACCGCGGCCCCCATAAAAGACGGCATTGCCAAATGGCGTGTCGAAGGTGATGAGACGCAATCCACCATCCATGTTGACATCAGGTATCAGCCAAAAGGCCTTATGGGTCTCATGATGAGAGGCAAACTTCAAAAGGAATTCAACAAACAAATCAAAGCTGGATTAAATGACATTAAGATGCTTCTGGAGAATGCAGGCAAGCTCGCCGCCTAAATTTGGCAAAAAAAAGCTACGCTGAGATTTCAGCGTAGCTTTTTTTAACTATTGTTGGTCAGGCTTATTCGTCGCCCCAACCACTAACGGCTTTAACTTCAAGGAAGTCTTCCAAGCCCCAAACACCACCTTCACGGCCGTTTCCAGATTGCTTGTAACCACCAAATGGTGCGCCTGCTCCGCGAGCATTACCGTTCATTTCAACCATGCCAGAGCGCAAACGGCGCGCCATGCGATTGGCTTTCTTTGTGTCAGTTGTCTGAACGTAATTGGTCAAACCATAAACTGTATCGTTCGCAATTTTCAGAGCTTCCTCTTCCGTATCGAAAGGAATGATGGAGAGCACTGGGCCAAAGATCTCTTCACGAGCGATGGTCATTTCGTTATTCACATCAGCGAACACAGTTGGGCGAACGAAGTAACCTTTTTCAAGACCTTCTGGACGTCCTGGACCGCCTGCGAGCAACGTCGCACCTTCTTCAATGCCCTTTTCGATGAGCGCTTGAATTTTGTTAAATTGAAGCTCAGAGACAACAGGGCCGATATGACGACCTTCTTTTGAAGCCACATCAACAGAGGCGCTTTCAGCCGTTGCTGCTGCGATTTTGAGTGCTTCGTCATAAATTGGACGCTCAACAAGCATACGCGTTGGCGCATTACAAGATTGACCGGAATTCATGAGAACTTGCATGACACCGCGTTTGACAGCTTTCTCATCTGCATCAGCGAAGATGACATTCGCTCCTTTACCACCAAGTTCCAACGCAACACGTTTAACTGTATCAGCTGCATTCTTAGAAATAGCAACGCCGGCGCGTGTTGATCCTGTGAAGGAAATCATGTCAACATCTTCATGACCTGAGAGTTGTGTTCCAACACCCATACCATCACCATTTACCAGGTTAAACACACCTGCTGGGAAGCCAGCCTCATGCACCATCTCAGCAAATAGCATTGAAGACAGTGGTGCAATTTCAGATGGTTTCAATACAACAGTACAACCAACTGCCATTGCCGGAATAGCTTTCAGCGTAACTTGGTTCATCGGCCAGTTCCAAGGCGTAATCAGCCCGCAAACACCGATTGGCTCGCTCAGTATCCGGTCATTAGGCGCGTGTGAGCCTAACATCTTATCAAATTCGAACTTCTTAAAAGCCCTAATGAAGTTGCGAATATGGAATGAGCCAGTACCCGATTGTGCGGTTTTTGACATAGAAATAGGAGCGCCCATTTCCTTTGAAATCGCTTCGCCCATTTCAGCCATGCGAGATTCATAAATATCAGCCAGTTTTTCGATTAGAGCCAGACGCTCTTCTCTTGGTGTTTCGCTCCAACTGATAAAGGCAGATCTTGCCGCTGCAACAGCCGCGTTTGTATCGGCTTCAGTACCAATAGAAATAACCGCACAGGTTTCTTCAGTAGAAGGATCAATGACGTTCATGTCATTTGATTGCGCTGGTGCAACCCATTCGCCATTGATGTAAAAATTGCGTTTGTCTAACACGATGTTTCTCCCGTTTTTTTTAAGCACACATGATGTCCTATAGTCGCGTGATTGGGGGTATTGGAAAAATCACGCGAATGGCCCATGTCATTTAGAATTCTGCCAGCATTTTTGAACGCCAGTTCAATCTACCATACCTTTGCCTGTATGCGGCGCGTTGTGCAAGGCAAAATTATGAGAATAAAACGAATTTGGACGATCAAAGTAATCAAATCTCAAATTATGGATTACTAAGTTAGTTTTCTTTTAAAATTCATCCTCCAGAAAGAAAATCTAGGTTCCAAAGTTCAGTATATTAATTTTATCAAATGTAATTATTTGTAAATGAATAAGCCATAGGCTCCTTGGTTCATACTTCCGATCTTCAAGGAGAGAACAATGTCAGGCTCATTATTTGACCAAATTGGCGGCCAACCAGCAGTCGACGCAGCAGTAGATATTTTTTACCGTAAAGTTCTTACCGACAGCAGTATTTCAGATTTTTTCGAGGATACAGACATGGATGCCCAGCGAGACAAGCAAAAATCATTTTTAACAATGGTCATGGGCGGTCCAAATAATTACTCAGGCCAAGATTTGCGAACCGCCCATGCACCGCTTGTTGAAAAAGGGTTGAATGAAAGCCACTTTATGGCTGTCGCAGGCCATCTCAACGCAACGCTTAAAGAACTAAACGTCCCTACAAATTTGATTGAAGAAATTATGAACATTGCAGGAGGAACCGCCGATGATGTTCTCAACCGGTAAATTCACTGGTCCAATTTAAATGAAAATTACTTATAAAAATTCACAATACTCGGCGCTTACCGGTGAAACCGTTCTAGACACCTTACTTAGACATGAGGTTGCAGTTCCCTATTCTTGCAAGGCCGGTGTTTGCAACGTTTGCGTTATGGTAGGAGATCATCAAGAACACTCTATCTCCGCGACAAATGGCCTGAAAAATACGCTGGTTCGCCAAGGATATTTCAGAGCCTGTCAGTCAATAACAAGTCAAGACATCAAGCTTCAAGACACAGAAAATGTAAGTCTCTTTTCACCAGCCTCCGTTATGGAGAAAGATTTTCTAGCGCCGGATGTCTGTCGAATACGCGTTAGGCCTGCTACAGATCTATTCTATCATGCAGGTCAATATTTAAATATCCGCATGCCCAACGGCGAGATCCGCAGTTACTCTCTCGCCAGCCTACCCACACAAGATGAATATTTGGAATTTCATATCCGAAAGATGGAAAACGGTATTGTCAGTAGCTGGCTTTTTGACGACCTCGACGTTGGCCAAAAGCTGGATATCCAAGGACCGTTTGGAGACTGCTTTTATCTGCCAGAAAATGAAAATGGCGACATCCTAATGATAGGTACCGGAACGGGGCTCGCTCCGTTAGTTGGCATTTTGCGGGACGCCATAAGTTCCGGCCATAACGGTCGAATTCAGATTTATCACGGTGGACGTACTGAGCCCGATTTATACATGCATAAACCGCTGCTTGAACTTTCAAACACATTCAAAAATTTTCAGTATTTCCCGTGTTTGTCCAAACCGTCAGCTCCCCTTGAAGATACCATGTTTAGCTCTTTGGCATCGGATTTGGCATTCTTCAACAATGAAAATTTGAAAGGCTCACTCGTATATCTTTGTGGATCCCCTCAGATGGTTAAAACCGCAAGACGGAAAGCATATTTGTTAGGTGCTGACATGAAACAAATATACGTCGATCCATTTATAACAAAGAACCTACGTGGAGGTGAGCTTGAAACGAGCCTTCCCGCCAGCATCGGGAATGATCGCCGAAACAGACTGTAAACTCACGCTTATAAAATCTCACTTAACGTCATCAATTGATGAGATAGGAAAATCAATGACCCCCCATGAAATTCAACTCGTGCAAAATAGTTTCAAATCAGTCGCCGCCATAAGCGAGAAAGCTGCGGAGCTATTTTACGGTCGACTATTTGAGTTAGATCCCTCCCTGAAAAGATTATTTAAAGGCAATATGAAAGATCAGGGTAAAAAATTGATGGCGACCATCGGTGTCGCTGTCTCCAGCCTGACTAATCTTGAGAGGATTGTCCCGACAGTTCAAAAACTTGGAGCAAGTCACAAAAAATATGGCGTGGAGGACAAAGACTATGACACTGTGGCTGAAGCCCTTTTATGGACACTTGGTAAAGGGTTAGGCCCAGCTTTCACCCCAGAGGTAAAAGCTGCCTGGACTGAAACCTACACGATATTGGCGACAGTGATGAAAGACTCCGCTCATCAAGAAGATTTTAGAGACATTGCTAAAGGCTTTTTGGCGCAAGCGTTTCAACGACTGCCAGAGTTTGAAAGACAGGCACAACAATAGTTTGGGTGCTCTCAATCAGGACATTCGCATCATATTAAAAAGGCTCGCCATTCAATAGCTTGAGTGAAAAAAACTTTCGTCTAGAATGCGCAAATTACATGAGCTCTATTTTGAAGATCGAATATTTCTATGACTAAAACCCAATTGGGCTACGCATGGCGTCCTGATATCTTTTTGTATTGCTATCTAACGGCAGCAGCACTTGCTTTAAGTCTTATATGGACACCGACCAGTGACATATGGGTCCGCGTTGATGAAATGGCTTTCTACCTGTTTAATGGATCATTAAACGCTGATCCATTTTGGGCAAAATTATGGGGTTACTTAAACGTTCATGAAGCCAATTATGGAGCCGGTGCATTTATGGTACTCATTCTAGGCTGGTACTTTCTTTTCACTAAAGACGAAATACTCATTAAACGTCTTTCTGCTGTAACTGCCGTTGTTTTAATGGTTGGCCTAGGAGTAGTTGTTGCTAAAACTGGCTTTCGCGACTTCGAACGCTATAGTCCATCGCTAACCCTTACCCCCTTTCTTGATCTAAACGTTTTAGTTGATGGCATTCGGGCAAAAACCCAGTCCCGCAGCTCGTTTCCAGGGGATCATGGGGTTACCACTATTATATATTCGACATTGGTTATTCTTCTGCTCAAAAGCCGATCACTTGTCGTTCTTGCGACCCTCTTTGCGCTTGCGAACAATCTGCCTAGACTGTTCGGAGGCGCACATTGGTTGAGTGATGTTATTGTGGGCGGCGGTGCTATTTCGCTCGCAGTGGTTCCATTCGCTCTTGGAACCCCATTTCTTAAATTCATAGAAATGTTTGCCGAACCTATTCTCCAAAGAATTAAGGCTCGGCTTTAACTAGAGCTGCCACTAATTAAACCCTAATAGACGAGCCTGCTTTTCCACTAACTCGGCGAGCGTACCGTCAGCTTTCATATCTACGATCGTAGAATTTACCTTCGAGACGATTGCTCGGCATTCTGTTTTCCTGGAAAATGCCATGTGTATGTTATTAATGGTGATCGGCGGCCCGTTTTGACTAATGGTTCCCGACACATTGTATTTGTTGATAAGATTCAGTGCTAACGATCGTGGGAGCACCATGTAATCAGCCCGATTTTTAACCAACATCTGAATGATTTTTTCTGTGCCATTCACCCTATGGATATTAAGGTTCTTCTCGCTAAATGAATCAAAGTCAGTACCGAAACTTGCACCTCTAGACGCAACGCCGCGATAGTCAATAAGATCTTCGAGTTGAGTATACTCTAGTGCGCTATTCCGTCGCTTATAAACATGAACGGTTGTGGTATAAAATGGTTCTGAATAAGTGAACTTTCCAGCTCGTTCGTCATTAAAGTAAAGTGCAGCCATTGCATCGATATCGCCTCTTTCGACCATAGCCAATTGCCGAAGCCATGGGATTTCCCGGATATATTCGACGGAAATTCCAAGGCGCTGGAACATTTCTTTTTGCACAGCTAAAGCTATACCAAAACCGTGTTTATCCCCGTCATCATAGGCGATTGGGAACCAATTATCAGTATAAGCAATCCGAATTTTTTCGCAGACTGCTTTACTTTCTCCAACAAAAAAGGAGGAGAAAACTAAGACAGCTAACGATAAAATTTTTACAAAATTTTTCAACAAATACTCAATTCGATTAAATAGAGTGCCGATGATATCTGCCGCAACAAGTCACCGCGGATATCATCAATTTGGAGCAAAAATTTCAGAATCAAATAAAAGTCAGATTAAATTTTGGAATTTTTATTCGAACCCCGAGTATCGAACAACATTCTCGATTGCTTCTCTCTCACTTACTAATGTGTTCTCAATGGCAGTTGTATCTTCATATCCAAGCGCCAAACCAGACACCAGCACTTGATCTTCTGGGATGTTCAAGTGACGGAAAATGGGTTCTTGAAATGAAATCCATGCAGCTTGGGGGCACGTATGTAACCCTTCAGCCCGAGCCGCTAACATAATTGTTTGCATGTAGAGACCCGTATCAAACCAACTACCACGCCCTAGATAGGCATCCGTCGTCACGAAAATTCCCACTGGTGCGTCAAAAAAGGAAAAATTACGCTTGGCCTGACGGGTACCGCCTTCTCTGTCCCCCTTTTCAATTCCAAGCAATCCGTATAATCCCCACCCAACACCACGGCGACGGTCTCTGTGCTTATCTTTCCAAACTTTAGGGTAATAATCGTAATCTTCGTAACTTGCGGCTTTCCCCTGATCAAATAGATTAGAAACATCACTTACGATGGCATTTCTGACATCACCAGTGCAAATATATGTATTCCAAGGCTGTGTATTCGTACCACTGGGTGAACGCTGCGCCATGTCCAAAATTCGCTCAATCTGGGGTTTTGTAACAGCTTCATCTGTAAAAGCCCGCACTGATCTGCGAGAGCGGATTGCTTCTTCTATTTTCATTTTTGTACCCTTAAGTTCGGTGTTTTTTCAACAATTATGGCGACTAATAGGCCCCGCGTAAAGTTTTTGACTGACGTTTCTGCAACCATATTTCTTTTTTTCAAATTATGCTTATACTTATTTCAGAAAATTGTTCCGATAACAGAAAAATATGACGGAATATGCACGGAGCTCAAAATGAAAAATAAACTTTGTGAAATGTTTGGTATCGATGTTCCTATCTTTGCCTTTTCTCATTGCAGAGATGTTGTCGTCGAAGTCTCAAAAGCAGGCGGAATGGGGGTCCTTGGAATGGCCCGCATGGATCCGGCCCGAGTTGAAGAAGAATTAAATTGGATCGACGCCCATATAGATGGCAAACCATATGGTATCGATGTTTTAATGTCAGGAAACGTCGAAGACTCTGGCGATTTAAAATTTGAGCCGGAAAAACTCATCCCCAAGGAACATGTTGATTTTGTTAAAAACATGCTGGATGAGGCCGGCATCCCTCCTCTGCCTGCAGATGAAGAAGCCGAAATCATGCGCGATATTGTTAAGGGAATGAATTTCATCCCGCGTGAGAGCCTCGCAATGATTGAAACGGCCATGAGCCACCCCATCAAACTGATTGTAAATGCGCTTGGCACTCCGCCAGCAGAGTTAATCGCAAAAGCTCATTCAAAAGATATAAAAATAGCCGCGCTGGCAGGTAAACCAAAGCACGCGCTTAAGCACAAAGAAGCTGGCTGCGATTTTGTTATTGCAGTTGGCACCGAAGCGGGTGGGCATACAGGAGATGTCTCCTCCATGGTTCTTTGGCCGCAAATTGCTGACGCGGTCTCGCCAATGCCGGTGCTTGGCGGCGGCGGCGTTGGGCGCGGCAAACAAATGGCAGCAGCCATGGTTCTGGGCTGTGAAGGAGTATGGTGCGGATCTGTCTGGCTTAAAACAGTTCAAAGCGAAGTCCCTCCAGAAATAAAACAAAAAATGTTCGAAGCAGAAGCAAGCGATGCCATTCTAACACGCAGCGTCACAGGGAAGCCGTGCCGAACATTACGCAATAAATTCAGTGAGGCATGGGATGAACCCGGCGCACCTGACATATTGCCTGCCCCCAAACAAAATTACCTATGGTGGCAACAGGGACGCACAAGGGTTGAAAGGGTTAGAGCGAAGGACTACTTAACGTATCCAGTCGGACAAATAGTCGGTGACATGACTGAAGAGATTAGCGTTAAAGAAGTTGTTTATGAATTCATAAATGAGTTGCTCGAGGCTCAGGAGAAACTTAAGACTCAACTGGGCAGTGAATAATAATAAGTAATATAGACTAAAAGGAATATGTAATGGATGCACAGATTGTTGGTTGGGGACACACCCCGTTCGGGCGTCTTAAAGAGAAGACACTTGAAGACCTAATACTTGAAGTAGCAAACGAAGCTATTGAACACGCTGGCATTACACCCGCTGATATTGATAGCATTTGGCTTGGGAACTTTAATTCTGGAATGGTTCC
>CAJXWA010000008.1 GCA_913062525.1 uncultured Alphaproteobacteria bacterium
ATTTTGTTTGCCCTTTTTTGAGCACACCGACTTTTCCTATGATCGATTTTCTATTTTCTAGGACAAGCCGGACAGTAGTGGCCGATGCATTTGCCTGACCAATATTAGCGACCTTTATCTTCCAGCTCCCCTTCCCATCATGGGATGCAGATTTGACCACCAGATCAGGCAACACAAGTCTTGCTACCTTTGCAGTGGTTGCACGGGTTACAGCTTTTTTTGATGTGGGCGTCGCTGTCCGTGAAGTTTTTGGTATTGCCGCTGAGGGAGTGCCACTTTTAGACGTAACCGACGAGCCGTAGGTGTTCCTTTTTCCCTTCGGAGAAGCAGCGGTATTTGATTGTACACTGGCGAACTCCATCGTGCATCCAATATTCAGAGGCGAAAATGCCATTGCGGGCTGAATTGGCGCCATTTCAGAATTGTACAATATTAATTTGCCAAAAATTGTTTTTGACGTTGGGCCAGTCGCGGTGTTGGACGCATAGGTAGCACTTTCAGATCCTTGCGATGACCAGTCCAAATCAACAGCATGGATAACCGGCCAGTTGCCGTTAGCCCCTATATTGAGCTCTTGAGCGCCAGAATATTTATTCTGCCCATCAATTTTTACCTGTAATGATGCATTTCCGGAGAAAGGGCTACCATTTGTCGAAACAACGCCATAAACGATGGCCTTAGTTGGGCAATAACGCTTGTCGGGCATCACAACATAGTTTTCCAATTTTACGTAATCAACCTTGATGGAAGGTGGGTTTTCAACTTTAAATTTGGTCGGAGCAGGCCGTGCGCAATTCAATTCGTAATTCCAAGGTGCGGAACTAAATTCATGGCTGTCACCGACAATTTTTACCCATCCACTGACGGGCCCGTCAGCGTTATAGGGCGCACCATATTCATGAGAGAACGCGCCAGTACCAAGTGCGTTGGCGGTTGCCGCATACGTGTTGCTTTTGACACCATTGTCATCTTCGTAATGGAATTCAATTTCCATGCCCGGCTCAGACGCCTTGAAAGTGCCATTCAAAGTCATTCTGCAATAACCGTTGGGAAGCGATACCTCCTGCATGGAAAGCCATGAACCCAGCACAACAGGTTCCGCAGGAGCAAGGTCCGGCGCAGCATTGACCTGTGGTCCTGCCGATTTTCCGCAGGTAACATTGATTTTCGCTAGTTCATTCCAGCTTTCCGGCGGATAATCAGCCTGGGTCAGCCCATTCCCGTAAATCGAATAATGGCTATGCATATCAAAACCGATTTGAATGACCCTGTTTATATTGAAAATTGCCGAATTTTTTACACCCGATTGCCTCAATTGTTCCGCCATGTCGTTACATCTATTTTTGGCATAAGTGGTAAATGTAAGACCTGGAAGGCTAAGAGGGACCGTCAGATTCACCGAAGCAATGTTTTGCAGCCAAGTATATTGTTTCGAAACTTCAGATTCCGGGTGATCCACCCAAAGGCTCTCTTCCGTTCGCATGGACAAAGAAACTTTCCAATTTTTTATCCTGCTGGATTCATCGGGAAAATGTACCAGGGTATCTACATTGAGTGTTCCAAATCCAATTACCTCATATTCGCTGCCATTGCTCTTAATGACGCTGGAATTTGGATGAATAGTCGTAACATGTGTGTGGTGGGCCTGTACCGACTGCGAAGACAATAACACGATACTCAGCAGGCAAGCTGCGCTTGTGATAATGTTGGTATTCATGTCGATCTCCTTGTTTTGCTATCCATCGAAATTGATGTTTCAATAGATGTAAGTCGGGCGAACAGGGATATGAGTTCAAAAAACTCCGTGCAGCACAAAATTCAAGAACTTGATGTGACTGTTACGCGGCGATAAATCTGAAGGGTTCAGGTAATACTCTTATTATTAGAGTGATAGAATATACTTGTTTCGAACACATCATCAATGTCTAAATGGAAACAGAATTGTTAGGCGAAAGTGGCCTGAGCCAGAGATGAAGATTTGTTAGGTGACCGTGTGATCCCACTTGGTGAGTTCCGTCATTTCATCTCGGCCAAGAGCCCAAAAAATCCGATTACCTTGACAATCTTTCCAGCATCATTGACTTCGGTTACGTCGAAACCTGACATCACTAAGGCCCCATTCAAATGGACAGTCCAGTGATAACGACAGTGATTATTCTGTTTATCAACGTCGCTCGCTCGTGAGTAGACGGCACCGGGTATCTTCTTCTTTACGGCATAAACCATATCAATAAAGGCGTCTCGTCCCATGATATTATGATTGGGATCAACAAAGTGAACATTGTGTTCTAGTGCGGCCTCTGTAAGCGTCCGGACTTCGCTTTCTTCAGGAGTATTCCAAGTCTCTAGCATTTTATTTAGGTTCTCAAGATACGGTTCCATAATTACCTCAGGCTTTATTTGTATGTAGGTGGTTGATAGAAACTGCCATCCCGTCGTGGGCCGTTTAAGCCCTCTCAGAATTTTCCGTTATCGTTTTTCCACTCGCTTCGAGGGGCAATCTTTTCGGTTGTGTCCCAATGCTCAACCACTTTCCCATTTTCAATTCGAAAGAGATCGTAGAATGCAGAATGCACTCCGCTTGCGTAACCCTCACACACGCTCAGGACAAAGTTCCCTTCGGCTAGGACACGATGGACATGGCGATAGTCTATACGCCTGCAGGTCCCCTCTTTGCCGTCTAGGTAAGATTGCAGCTCTGCCACGTCATCCGTCAATTTTGGATTGTGCTCACTATAAATTTCCACGTCAATGAATTGTGTTAGTTGATGGAGTTGCTTGTCAATCATCACACTCTCAATGAAAGAACGTACCAAAGATCGATTATTTTCAGTGGACTCAAGGTCAACAGCCTCGGTTGGACCATCGGTCATACTGTGGGCTGATGAGTTGGGTCCCAGTCTTTCTTGAATATTATCCCAATGCTCCACCGCCTGACCGTCTTCAAACCTGAAAACCTCAAAACCGATTTTCCGGCTCGCAAAGTCATATTCAGTATGCCCAAACACGAATTCAGCATCCTCGAAGGCGCGAACAATATTCACGCGAGGCATGGTCTTGGAGAGGCGTTTAAAAAGTGACGCCAAGCCTTCACTACCTTCTTGAGTTTGTGGATTGTGTTGGATGTAGCGGGCCTCATTAACTACAGCGATCGGTCCGGGCTCGCCCGTCTCAATACTTTTCAATAATGCCCTAATTTGGTCTTTCTTGGTCATCTGTTTGATCCTTGCATCCGGGTCCAACGAAAAGCTAATTACGCCGCCTCTTTGCTATTTCCCTATATAAAGCTTCTGGGCTTACCCCTATTTGGTCTGCAATGCCCTTCCACGCCCCTTTTGGTGGGAGTTCAGTACCGTTCCATACGAGCCAACCATCCAGCCGCTCAGACACTGTTTTACGGGACAAAATTTCTACTTGACTACGGGCTGTCTGAACTTCTCTTGCTAGGCGTGCAGCCCAAGAGTTGAATAAGTTTTTGTCTTGCTGAAGAAGCGTTAGAAAAATGCTCTTTGGAAGCTGAAAAACCCTTGATGGGAATTTGGCCACAGCGTCACAATGATAGAACTCTGAATATATGGATGCCTCCGCTAGTACGGACTGGCTAACAGCGCGCTGCAGAACGATCGATGTACCATCTCGTTGGTAGCGAACCAGCTCTATCATTCCGTCAAGGACAATATGGATTGCGTCTACGCTATCACCTTCGTGAAACAGGTAGCTTCCCTGATCAATCAATTGGCGCTTGCCAGATTTGGCGACAAGTTGTTCCACAAAATTTTCATTCATGATTTCTATCATGTCACTTTATGAAGACTGGTGGCAAGTTGTAAAGAGTAGCCCCATATTGATAGGAACCGGAATGAAATTTGTTGTCTGCATGTTGTCGATTTTGTTGCTCGCGGTCACTGCCCAAGCAAGCCAGACCAAACACGATCAAACCTCGAAATACTCTGGGCAGGAAAAACGTAGCATCAAAAGCCTCTCCCCGGATGATATTTCAGAATTGAGGAAAGGCGGCGGGTGGGGATTGGCAAAAGCTGCTGAACTTAATGGAATGCCCGGTCCCGTCCATTTGCTGGAACTGAGAGCAAAAATCAACCTTACCGAGGATCAGGTTTTGGCAATTGAGAAGATCTACAAAACAATGAAATTAAAGGCAATTAAACAGGGAAAGCGACTTATTGCACTTGAACAGGAGCTTGAGCTCCTTTTTCGGAGCGGATCAGTTAAGCCAGAAGTGCTCCGATCCTTGTTGAGCAAAATTTCTAAAACAAGGATGGAGCTTCGGTTTACCCACTTAGCCGCCCATCTTAAATCGCCTGAGATCTTGTCGAAAGAGCAGATTACAACTTACAACGAAATACGAGGCTATTCCAATCCAGACCCATGCCGCACTATTCCAGAAGGCCATGACAAAGCAATGTGGCTTAAACACAATGGCTGTAACTGATCCCAATTTGAGGCTTTTAAACCCAAATCAGGATCTGTTAAATTGTCCCAGCGCCCGCCTTCTATTTTCCAACGTAGACGGGTTTTCTTTTTTCCATGAACGCGCGTGGGCCTTCTCTTGCATCTTGCGTTTTGAAAACGGGGTTTGAAAACTGAATTTCCATACGTAGCGCTTCTTTTTCTTCGACGCCAACGCATGCCCGGGCTGATGCACGAATAGCCTTCACAGCGATGGGGCCATTGGCCGCGATTTTTTCCGCAATCTCCATCGCTTTTTGCAAGACCTGATCCGCAGGGACAACGTGGTTCAAGAACCCAAGGCCCAGCGCCTCTTCAGATTTGATGAGGTCTCCAGTGAGCAGTAGTTCCATAGCCTTTGCATAGGGTATCTGATTGGGGAGCCTTACAGTGGATCCGCCGCCGGGAAATATTGCCCATTTCACTTCCTGAACACCAAACTTTAAATCTGGCCCCGCCACGCGAATATCCGTGCCTTGAAGAATTTCCAGTCCGCCCGCTATGGCATGCCCTTGTACTGCAGCAATAACAGGCTTTTCAGTATCAAAATCCCGAAGGAGGGATTTAAACACTAGGCTTCGATCGTCGAAAACCTTCTGGTCCCACTCATCCTTTGGCTCTTTTGCTCCCGAAATTATTGGGATCAATGTTCCAAGATCAGCCCCAGCGCAAAAAGTTGTCCCCGTCCCGGTTAGAACAATAACCCGCACATCATCATCATCGCGCGCATCTACAAACGCGGCAGCAAGGCGCACCACCATTTCAGGATTAAGCGCATTACGCGCCTCTGGCCGATTAAGCGTCACCAATGCAATATGATTTTTGACTTCATAGTTTAAAATAGCCATTTGATCTCTCTCTCAATCCGGAATGAACCGGTTTATAGTTTCATCTTTTGTGACATATCCTGCGGCACCAATATAGTCTTCGGTCATCATCTTATTGGCCAAATTCAAATCGGCCGGTGTGTTTGCTATAAACCGCGGAGCCATTGGATCGCTGCCATCCCCAAGCCGCCCAATGACAATACCAAGATTTGGGACCCCATCTCGCCCAGATGCCACCGTATAGGTTTCTATTATGGCGGGACCCTCCGGATCTTCAGTAAATTCAGGTGCTTGCAAGGCATCTATGATTTCTTGGTCTACTGCTGGGTTCGTTCTGACCCAAGGTACGTCATCCGTCGCTTGCGCTGGGGCATCTGTTGAGTATATGCCCATTGAATGTTCACTTAAATATCCACCATTAGCGGTTACAAGCCCATACTCGCCCCGCTCTGATCTGAGTTTTTGAGCCATTTCAACAATGGCATTCATCACGTAGCTTCCTGCACCTCCAAAATAAGGGAGCCCGCCAGTAACTGTCAGATCTCGATCATCTTCACGAGAAATTCCAAGCTCATCTCGAGCTATTTCCACGGCGACAGGGAAACAGGAGTAGATATCTATATGCTTCATGTCGTCCACGGATTTTCCAGCCATGGAAAATGCTCTCTGTCCTACGCGCTCAATCGCCGGAGACGAATGATAGTTTACCCGCTCATGAACGTACCATTTTTCGTTTGCATCTGCGCACCCATGCAGGAAAACCCAGTTCTCTTCTGGAACACTCATTTCCCTTGCAGCCCCGACTGAGGTTAGGAGGAGAGCGGCCGACTGATTAACTTGATTCATTGCATTCATGTATTTTGTGTACGGCCAGCCGACTAAACGGTTTTTGTCGCTTACGTGAGCAATCTCCTCCGGGCTTCGTTTAATGGGAAACCATGCGAAGTCATTTTCAGAAGCCACTTCACTAAACCGCGAAAACAACGTGCCAATTTCTAATTGATGTTCATCAATCGAATTCCCGTAGTTGGCCCGCAGCGCGTTTTCAAACAAGGGATACACATTACGTGCGGGCCATATGCCGTGTGCTTTTTCATGTTCTGTCGCCATGGGGATATCATCGACGATCTGGTTTGCTTTTGCTGGGGCAGGCTCATTCCAGTCTGGCTTTACCCCAGATTTAAGTAACCGTCGTCCTGTATCCATCGCTTCTGCGCCTGCGAATAGAGCAAATTTGATCTTCCCATTGGCAATTTCCTCAGAATATTTATTCATTAGAAACTGAGGCATATTACCGCCGATCGGTGTCTCATAAAGGAAGGCCTTTTCAACACCTAACCGCTGCTCCAAGCTATGGGCTGGATTTTTGGTGAAAGGGATAAGGCTTTTAACAACGGCAATGACATCCAGATTTTCCAGCGCACTATTGCTAATTCCAGCGTCTAGCGTAGCCGCATGAACCGCTTGCTCCATTAGATCGAGGGGCGACGCTGCACGTTTTAAATCAACCCCGCGCTCAGTTGCCTGCCCAACACCAATCAAGACCGGCATTCTATTATGTACCATAACCAACTCCCTCCACTGTTTGCTCGGCAATTGACTTAGCCCACCTGTAGTCTGCTTTCCCGTTTTGGCCTCGTTTCACCTCCTCAACAAAAACAAAGGCTTTGGGCAATTTGTACCGCGCAATATATTTACTTGCACAAGATTTCAGTTCATCTGACAGATCTGTATTTCCATGAGTTAACTGAACAACAGCAACAACTTCATTTCCAAAGCGCTCACTTGGACGAGAGCTTACAATCACATCGACAACATCATCATGGTGTTTGAGGGCTTGCTCAACTTCCTCTGCATAGATTTTCTCTCCGCCAGAATTAATGGTCACTGAATCCCGGCCTAAAAATTCTATATTCCCATCAGTATCAATTTGCACACGGTCTCCCGGTATTGAATACCGTTCACCGTCAATCACGGGGAATGTTTCTTGGGATTTTGGGGGGTCGTTAAGGTACCCAAGGGGAATGCGACCCTTTACGGCAAACCAGCCATTATCTTTGTCCTCTGGCTTTGCTAGGGCCGTTTTGTCAGCATTTAACGCCACGCCCCCACCAGAGAGTGTAAATTTCGCATCTGTTTCTTTATCAGAGCCTTTAGAAAAATTATGCCCCCGTGGCCCCGTCTCGGTTGAGCCAAATGCATCAATAATCGTTACCTTCGGGTATTTAGCGAGAATTTTGTCTTTCACGGGCTTGGAGAATACTGCGCCGCTACTGACTATAAGTCTTAACGACGAAAGATCATATTCATGGGCATACATCTCCTTCATGATCGGTAAGGCGAATGCGTCACCCACTACAGCCAAAGTCCTTACCTGCTCTCTCTCAGCTACGCGTAACAACTCCGCAGCATCCAAGTGTTCGACATTGTCCTGTATCACCACGGTATTTCCGTTATGCCACGCCACGAAGGAGACTAACTGTCCCGTACCATGCATGTAAGGTGGTGCCGATAATGCAGAGGATCCGCGAGATTGCATGACTTGGTTGAGGATTAAATCCATGTCCAAAATCGGGACATCGTTTTTATCTTTCATTCCCAACATAGAGACCAAAAAATCACCTTGCCGCCAAAGAACACCCTTTGGCATTCCCGTCGTACCGCCGGTGTAGATCATATATAGATCATCCGGTGATAGGGTTACGTTTGGTTTGGATGCAGATGCACTTGCAAGTGCACTTTCATATTCTATTGCGCCTGAGAGTAACGGGGCGTTCGAGCCATCCTCAACTTGAATAAGCACACTAAGGTTATTTAGTTGGTTCGAAATTGCCGCAACTTTATCGGCAAAACATCCGTGGTAAATGATGACCTTTACATCAGCATCTTTCATGACATGAAGGAGTTCTTCCTCCACATACCGGTAATTGATATTTACAGGAACAGATCGAGATTTAAGGGTTCCCATCAAGCATTCCGGATATTCGTTCCCGTTATACATATACAGGGCCACGTGATCCTGCCCGGATTCCCAATTTTCGAGTTCAGACCGTTCTCTGTGAAGCGTTACGCCATGGGACAACAGAAAATTAGCAAGACGCCGTGAACGCTCGTTCAATTCAGCATATGAAAAACGTCGATCTCTGAACACGAGTGCTTCTCGGTCTGGAATGGCGGCAGCGATAGCTTCATTTAACTCAGCTATATTGATACTCATGATTTTAGTACCTTTGTCCCAGCCAGCTTGTAGTTATCCAGATCAACACTTGAAGTCATGGTCCAGTAATCCACCAATCGCCAGGGTGAGTTTGAAACGACGCGTCCTTTGCTGTTGCGGTACCAGTTGGAGACACCGGGATGTGTCCAAATCATACTGTTATGTTCAGCGTCAACTTTCTCATTGTATGCGTCATGAATATCGGCGCGGACTTCCAATTCATCATACCCCGCCTCAACCATCCTCATTATGCATTTAGTGATGTATCGAGATTGACATTCAATATGGAAGATCAGACTTCCGCCGTGTCCAAGGTTAGTGTTAGGGCCATAGAACATGAAGAAGTTTGGAAAATCTGGTGCCGTCATTCCCATGAAGGCGCGCGGATCTTCTCCCCATTTTTTATGAATATTGACACCATTACGGCCAGATACTTGCACCGATCCCAGCAAATTTCCGGCATCAAACCCAGTGGCATAGATGATAACGTCTGCTTCGTGAAAATCTCCGTTGCTATCCATCACCCCATCGGCATTGATTTCATCTACCGCAGCAGTGGCAAGATCCACATTTGGGCGCTTCAACATGTCACACCATTTGTTGTCAATGAGCATGCGTTTTGCAAACGGTGGGTAATCTGGAATGACCTTTTTCATTAGATCTTCATCCCCATCTAACGCGTCAGTTAAATTCCGAATATAGGTTCGCCGATGATGCGCGTTTTCAGCGTTTAGAGACTGACCTTTATCAGGCCAGTTCTCATCATAATGCAAGGAATCCCAAATACCGTCCCCGTAACTCCAAAACAGTCGGAAGCGATACCAATTCTTATAAAACGGGATATGTTTTAGCAGCCACATTTTGCCAGGACTAACCGTCTTGTGATAATCAGGCAAGATGCGGATCCAGTGAGGTGTTCTTTGAAGAACAGTCAAATTTTTTGCGTCTTTTGCGACTTCAGGGCAAAGCTGCATAGCAGATGCGCCGGTCCCAATCACAACAACGTTTTTATTCTTGAGATCAACATCGTGCCGCCAGTTGGCTGAGTGAAAATTGGGCCCTTGAAAACTGTCTTTACCTTTAAAATCTGGTACCACAGGTCGATTAAGCTGTCCAACCGCACTGATAAAGAAACGACTGGTGAGCGTCTCTTTTTGCGCTTCTGCGTTAGTGATTTTCAATTCCCATTGGCGGGAGTTTTCATCATACGTCGCGTCATCAAGGCTGCAATTGAAACGAATATGCTCCATGATCCCGTATTTTTCGGCAACATTTTTTATGTAAGCAAAAATCTCGTCTCGTTTAGAATAATAAGACGTCCAGTCTGAATTGGGCTCGAACGAGAAAGAATAGAAATGATTTGGCGTGTCGACACCACAAGCAGGATACGTATTTTCATACCATGTCCCGCCCACAGTGCTGTTTTTTTCAAGTATGGTAAAAGGTATCCCTGCTTTTTTAAGATGAACACCGGCACTGATCCCTGAAATACCGCTACCCACAATGATCACGTGATTTTCATCCAGATTACTGCTGGTCGGCGATTGGTTCCACTGGATGTGTTTCTCTAAGGAATTTGTAAAGCCCATGTCTTCTAAAAACATAGGGACATACTCCACTCCCACGTTATCATTTACATACACGGACAACATTCGCTGAAGTGTTTCAGTATCTGGCATTCCCTTGGCAACTGTTTTACCATCTCGCATATCACTAAATAATTGGAATGCCGCTTCTTTAAGGACACGCTGGCGATCAGGAGAAATATTTCTTACACCCTCCAAGCTGGTGGATGGGAGTTCGTTCCCGGTAATATATGCAGGCTCACCCGTGATCTGAGCCAAAACAATTTGAAGGGTTGGGATGTTGGCATCCTCTAAGGCATCTCTTAGTTCAGCATCAGATACGCCCGACAATATTTTCTTATTCATTTTTATGTCCCTTATTAAAGACTATTATTCGTCAGTCATAAATTTATTAAGCACATCTCTCGCGTTCAGGAAATCTTCCATAAACTCATACACGACGCTTTTTGCCGATTGGTTACTATTCATCATTCCAACGCCTTGTCCAACCCAATAGGTAGACAACTCTTGCGCACCCGCATGCCCGCTGTCTGCCAGCTTGTTGATTTTTCTCATGGCACGCTCGGTCAAACCAAATTGATGGGGCATGGGCAGCGGCTTAGGCGCGTCCTCTTCCTCCCATGCGTCAGTCCAGCTCGACTTTAACTGTCTGGAATATTTTCCAGTTCTAGATTTTGATCGGATTGTATCTCGCGACGTGGCAACCAGCAGTTTCTCTTTAATAACCTCAGAGGTCTCAGCCTCTGCTGTTGTCAGCCAGACAGAACCCGTCCAAGCGCCCGCAGCCCCCATAGACATACAGGCCGCCATTTGCCGTCCTGTTACGATACCACCGGCGGCAAGAACCGGAATGCCATACTCTTTTTCGATTTCCATCACAATTTCGGGCACTAAAACCAGTGTCGAAATATCACCGCAATGACCGCCGGCTTCACTTCCAGCAGCGACCAGAATATCCACTCCGGCTTTCGCTTGCTTCAAGGCATGCTCTTTAGTCCCAACCAAGGCTGCAATAGGTATTTGTTCTTCTTTAGCTCGATCTATCATATGTTGTGGTGGTACCCCCAACGCGTTAGCAATCAAGGCGATGGGATGTGCAAAAGCAACGTCGAGCATATTTTTAGCAGCATCATCCTGCGCATTGTCTCCAAACCGTGTCCGTCCCTGAAATCGCTCATTCGTAAGGTCTGATGCATCAATTTTATGATCTTCCAAAATCTGCCTAACAAACGCTGAATGGGTTTCAGGGACCGCGGTGACTTTTTGCCTATCGGCAACGCTTTTCCCTTTCCCTTCAAACTTTGCAGGTACAATGAGGTCAACGCCGTAAGGGTGTCCGTCAACATGACCGTCAATCCAGCTTAGTTCCTGATCCAGCTGTTCTGGTGACAAGCCAGCGACACCAAGCACGCCCATACCACCTGCTTTACTGACTTCCACCACAACATCACGGCAATGAGAAAAAGCAAAGAGTGGAAACTGAATTCCAAGTTTCGCACATAGGTTTGAATCCATATTAGGTTCCTTCTTTTTGTTATGCCCCCATTAGAAAGAAAATTTGTCATTCTTACAAATTCAATTTATTCTTCTATCCATGAGAAAAATGAATGGCAGTGAACATGTCTATTGACCTAAAAAAATTAAAACACATCGTTGAGGTGGATCGCTCCCAAGGGATTACTATGGCGGCCCAGAACTTGCTGATCACTCAGTCAGCGCTTACGCGCAGCATTGCAGATGCAGAAACGGAACTTGGCGTTCAACTCTTCCAGCGTCTTCCTCGCGGCGTTCGCGCCACTGATGCGGGCAGAAAATTCATACAACGGGCGCGGCGCATCCTTGGGGAGATGGATGAACTACTTGAGGAAACGTCAGAATTTAGAGAACTGAAAAGCGGTAACTTAAAGGTTGGTTTTTCACCGGGCGCTTTTCAAAGTTTCTTTGCATCGTCCCTTGTCAGCTTTGCGGCCGAGTACCCGGGAATTCGAATGGCTTTCTTTAGCGGTTCCGCTGAAAATCAAACGCCCAAACTACTCAGCGGTGATATTGACGTAATTGTTGGATCACAACGCCAATTGCGTAGATGGCCTGAATTGAACGTGAATTTAATCCGGGACCTTTACAGCACAATCATTGTCCGAAAAGAACACCCTGTTTTGCAAATGGAAAGCATCTGCCTAACGGATTTGATCCAATATCCGTGGATCCAGTCATCCTCAGTCGAGCCTATCGATAGTGACTTACTGAGAATACTCAATAAAGAAAGCGACCGGCTTATTAGACCTCATTATATGTGCGATGATTTTGATCTTGTGAAAGATATAGTCAATAACACGAACGCCATTTCACCAGTATTTAGTCCAACGTCAAATTTTGCGCATCTCGAACGAAACTTTGCTCTCCTTGGAAATATAATTGAACTTCCCACGCACTCCCTAGCAATCGCGACAAACAAATCGCGTCCGCCAAGCTATCCTACGGAGAAATTAATCGATCACATCAAAGCAGAGTTGGGCACATTGAGACCATCATGATCCTATAGGAGAGAACAGAATTAACGGTCCCAACACGCTCTATTTGCGTAACCATTGCAACATACAATTTTATGAGCAATCACACTGTTTGCTCATAAAAACTCCAAATGAAATCTCTAATTTTTGTATTTTTGAAATTCAGGTATTTTGAAGCGCCGCAGCGTTGACAATTACCTTAGCTTTTCCGCATTGATTTAGGCCGGTCACATAGTCACCTGCGTATAAGTTATCGGTAACTTTGATGCCTTTTACGAAGCTTTGATTCCCAGCATACCTGTCTCTCAGAGACTTCATTTTAAGTTTGTCAGCACCATCACCAGCAAAAAAAGCACAAACTTCACTGTATCCGACATAATAGCCGATATAATACGGGTTTGTTGTCTCCTTTGCCGACGGCGTGTAATTCGTATCAGTTGTGGTGCAGGCAGCCAAAACGCCTAGCGCCATAAAGCATATAATATTTTTCACTAATTCCCCCCGGAATGAAGTCTCAATCGCTTACTAAAATCTATCGGCCTGCGTCTTACTGCAAGCCTTTACCGCATTATATAAGTGTTCAAATTTAATTTTATACAAATATAGGTGGCGGTCAATGGCAAGGTTATTTGAGTAACATTTGTCGAACAAACAGTTGAAGAAGGTTGTACATAAAACAATTAGTAAAGTATAAAAATGTAATGTTAGATCAATTTAAACAGCATTTTTACTTTATTTTTCAGTTACTTGCATTTTTTTCTAAAAAACAGTACTTTCCACTTCTGTTTTCTTTTGGAGCCAAAAAATGGACTGGACTTACCGAATTGATAGAAGCCATAACCTTATAATAACAAAAATGAGCGGCGACATTGATGTACCTGAAACAAGAAAAACATATCAGGCAATATCTTCAGATAATGAATTCTCTAAAGATCTAGTTGTTTTTATGGATAATACCGATCTTCGACAAGACACCGTAAATTACGATATTATTCACCAAGAAAAAAGCCTCACAATTGATTTCATGGCCCCATTTACAGGCACTAGAATTGCTGTGCTTCATGATAATTACAAAGACTATGGGATTGGGAGACAGTGGGAAGCTGCGCTTATAGATTTGAGGGTTGAATTTCGAAACTTTATGGACGAGACCGAAGCCAAAGAATGGCTCGGCATTCCAACGGATTACGTCATAACTACTGACCCCAGCAAAATGCCTGTTACTGGTTGAATGTTCGGGTTGCTATTTTTGCAACAAACTAAAACAGGCAAGTTTCTATCGCCCTAAGTTTGGATATTTGCCTTTAACGTCCCGATAGTAAGACTTGATTGTATCAATATCGCTTTCAAGATTTCCCGTTGGATAAAAAGTTGGCATAAATCCGCCTTCTTTTTTGCTAAAATCCAAAAAACTAAGGCCTATGGGAACATTTGCACCGACTGCAATATGATAAAATCCGGTTTTCCACACACGAACTTTTGACCTTGTCCCTTCTGGGGGAATAACAACGATGAGCTGCTCGCTTCGATTAAAGGCGTTCACCGTCGCCTCCACAACGTTATTGGTGTTACGTCTATCAATAGGAATACCGCCAAGCCACCGCATGAAGGGGCCAAAAGGACCGGCAAACAAGGCATCTTTGCCCATCCAATAAATTTCGAACCGAAGCATACACGCCATCGCCATCAGAAGCGGAAAATCCCAATTACTGGTGTGCGGCGCGGCGATTAAAACGAATTTTTTCTCTTTGGGAACTTCACCCACAATTTTCCAATTACCAAGGGTAAGCCAACTCCATGACAAAAAAAGAAGAATGTGGCGGAACACTGGGGTTTTAAAAACCGTATATTGCATGCTGAGCACCGAGTTTTAGGCAAAACCAACGACTACAACTAAGTGAGTGCCAGGAAAACCTGTGTTAAGATCAAAGCAAAAATAGATAACTTTGGGATTACAATCAATAGCAACCATTGCCTGCGGCAATAGGACCAAGAATATGTGAGATTATCTATTGCGAGATCAGGATTAGTTTTTCCTGTCTATCCAGTTTCTTTATAGCCATTTCTCGTTTAGTTGCCTCACTGCGATTTACGCAACTCTCTTGATACTTAATTGTAAGCGGCCCCCGCCCCCGTGTATACTTGGCACCAACTCCATTTTCGTGGGCAGCAAAACGCTTTTCCAAATCATTTGTAATACCAGTGTAAAAACTGCCATCTCCACATTCGAGTATATAGACCGTCCAATTCATTCCGGAACCTTGATTTTTTTCATCAATAATACAAAGCATGCTAACTATTTATTTGTCGAACTCATATTATAGGGATAAACTGATAATTGCTGTCCCAAAATAATCAAAGAGTTAGACAATGACCTTTTTAATGAATGATTCCGATGTTATTGATCGGATATTTAAACACATCGACGAGAATGGCACCGACCGAGGGGAAGGTGTTTGGCTTGAACCTGTAGAAAATTATCAATCTGAAGAGCGATTTAAAGCAGAAATCCAGCTTTTGAGACGCCTGCCCGTCCCCTATTGCCCATCGGCTGCGCTGCCAGACAAAGGATCCTATGTGGCACGTACAGCCTCTGGCACACCTATTGTCGCTGTCCGAGGCGATGACGGCATCGTCCGAGCTTTCCGGAACAGCTGTCGGCACCGAGGCATGGCCGTTGCCAAAGACAGTGGCTGTGCCCGAGCATTCGTCTGCCCCTACCATTCTTGGACATATGGGCTTGATGGGAATTTAAAACACATCCCAGGCGAAGATGGGTTTCCCGGTATAGATAAGAATGATCATGGATTGATCCCCGTCACGGCCGAAGAAAAAGGGGGCATCGTCTTCATAACGCAGGATGATCCAATTTCTGAAGGTGCTCTTGAAGCTATGCCGGATCTTCTTGCGCCAGAGCAAACTCTTTTTGATGAAGCAAACTTTGTTGACGATGCCAACTGGAAATTAATCGCAGAGACCTCAATGGAGGGATACCATATAAAGTCTTTGCATAATAAATCCTTCTTCCCCTATGGCTTGGACAATGTAAACGTTGTCGAGACGTTCGGCCCAAATTCTCGCATCACATTCCCGTTCAGACGTATCAATAAACTGCGGGATATCCCGCGAGAGGAACGCCGGATTGAAGGAATGGTTACCTATGTTTATCAATTATTTCCAAACGCTCATTTTACTGTTCTTTCCAGTCACTCTCTTCTGATCATTTTGGAACCTGTTTCACCGACCCAGACACGGTATGTATTTTATAGAATGCAAAACCTAGATAAAAACGGAAACCTTATTAGTTTGGATGAAAGCTCAAGAGATGCCAATTTCATTAAGGAAGAAGGCCTAAATGAAGATCGGGAGGCGGCTTGTGCTATTCAAGTTGGGCTTGAGACCAAAGCCAACAAGCATTTCACTTTTGGTAAATTCGAGAAGGCCATTGTTCACTTCCACGCAGGGCTTCGGAAGTATCTGGGGTAGAGTTGGAACACAGCAGGCAATACTGTGCGCTTGAGTAGATAATTTTAAGAAAAGAAGTTTTGTCGCCCTCCACATAATGTAAATCTAATTAAATGGTGGGTGACAAAGCTATCAAATGCAGTTTATTCAAATTCCATTGCTTGAAAAATACGGGCTGCGTTTCTGAGTGACAGAAATTCATAGGTATCCAAATGCTCGTATGCGGTTTGGTCGATCTTGTAGGCGTCATTTAGCCCGCCATCATTATCAATAATGTCTTTAATTTTATCGCGCATAAACACGAGGTAATCTCTCGTGTATTTGGTGACTTCCGCCATATTGGTAGGACTACCGTGCCCCGGTATTACGATTTTCGCCCCTAAACCTTCAAAGGCTTCCCACGTTTCAATCCAACCTGCTGTGTCTGTATCTTCAAAAACAGGCAGCATCCGTTGATGAAATGCCATATCACCAGAGATCACCAGCTTCTTCTCTGGCATCCAAAGCATAATATCCCCGGGTGAATGCGCTGGGCCCAAGGTTTGAAGCTCAATACGAGTGGTGCCCAGTTCGATTATTTTTTTCTCTGAAAACGTTTCATCTGGATGCACAAGAATAGTGCCATAAAATTTATCTCTAAGTCTTCGTTTGGCACTGGTAACGATGGCATCCCCGCGCTCCTCAATCTCCATAGCAGCATCTTCATGGGCTATCACAGGAACACCGAGATCTTGCCAGTAGGATGCGCCCAATGCGGCGTGGCCTTGCCCATTTTCTAAAACCAAATATTTAACCGGCTGATCTGTTACTTTTTTGATCTCATCATGTAGTGATTTTGCAAGAAGCCAAGACCCGCCACCATTAAAAACTACAACACCATCGCCAGTTACCACAAACGATAGGTTATTATTATGGCCGGAATTTTCATAAGTGGAGGGCGCCGTTTGACCGATAGCGGACCAAACACCGTCAGCCACCTTCTCTGGCAGTGCATAAAGGAAACTGTTAAGGGCCAAGTCAGGTTGTTCTATCGCCAGACCCGCTTTTTTCCAAGCGGGGAAACCGTCCGTGTAGTTTCGAACATTGACATACCCCAGCCGTTTTAAGGTGAGTACAGCAAGAAGGCTGCGTTGATTGTCATCGTCATAGACAACAATGGGCGCATTTTTATCAGCCACGGCTTCGCCAATACGAAATTCTAACCAACCCCGCGGGATAGACAAAGATCGCGTCGCCCTAATAATTCCCCCGGATAATTTCACCTCTTCCAACGTCCGAACATCAAGCAATATCGTCGTTGGATTTTTGATCAGTTCAGACTTAAGTTCGTCGGTCGAAATTCCGGGAGTATGCTTTCGAAGTTCATCCAAGGATTGACCATTGGCCAGAATAGGTTCTTTTTCAGTTTCCACTGCCATCACTGGAGAGACAAAAGATAAGCCTAAACCCAAAGTAACTGCCGCTACACCAATTGCCAATTTCATGATCTATCCCCAAATTCTGCCCCGTTAATCAAGAGCCATTAAGATAGAGTGTGTCATGAATTAAAACATATTCCAATTCTTGAATTGGTTATTTCAATTTTGGTTAAAGTGAAACACTTAGGCCCAGCTGGTCATGCTACTGAATATCTTTTACATTTTGAAAGGCGGAAATCAAAAGAGAGAGTTCGGATTTATAATTTTTCCAACGGCCCACAAACTCTGGCCTTAAGCCTAGATCACCACTAGGCGGTGAATTATCCAGATTACAAAACTCAAAAATTTGTCGAACGGTTTCATCCGTATCGGCAATCAACCCCTCATAAGTCACGTTAAGGATATGATTTTCATACAAGTTTGCCCAATGAACCATGAGACTGCGATAATGAAGCCAGAACTCTCCCACATGCTGCATTCTATAGGAGTATTTATTGCCTTCTTGATAGTGCTTAAAGAATGTCTCTAGCGCCTGATCCAATGGATTTCGTTCACAGTTAATCACCCGTAATCCCGGCAAGGTTTTAAACATAAGGCCGATAAAGGGGAAATTGGCTGGGATTGTATTTACAAAATACCGAGCATCCAAATTCTTTGTCTGTAATCTAGCGAGATAATCTCTACCGAATTTTTCTAGAATTTCTGGCTTAATCTCATCAACGCATTCGGGGTATTTTGTGGTAACGCCCTGGGCCTCAGTCAATTGGCCGAACAGTTCTACGAATTCCTTGTCTTCATCCATTGCATGGACTAGCGGATTGGTTTTTAAGATTTTTTCGATTTGCGTTTTACCAGAACGAGACATCCCAATGATCATTATTGGAACTGGCGCTGCCTCACGGGCACTCAAACGCTGTGCAAAAACAGGCTTATCAAAGGCTTTAGCGCAACGCACCATGTATCGCCGGTGATTTTCCATATCAAACAAATTCGTTTTGCCATAATACAGATTTGCTGATGAATATAGGCCAAACGCTGCTGAGTATTCCCCCATATTGTCCATGGCTTTTCCAAGAGCTAACTGGAGTTTTGCCTTATCGTCGTCATTAATATTTTCCTGCCCAAGCAATCTTGCCAATTCAGAAAGCGGCTTATCCCCTTTTTGAAAGTGGTGTATTTTCGCACGAGAGCAGTGAATATTTATCAAGTCAGGTTGAAGAAAAAGCGATCGTTCATATAATTCAAGAGCCCTTACGGGCTGTTCCATACGCCGATATAGATTTCCTAAGTTGCCAAGTGCCTCCGCATTATTTGGATCGAGTTCTGTGGCTTTCAATGACATTTCAAGGGCTGTATCCCATTCATCCATATCTCTAAGAACAAGTCCGTAATTATTGTGATAACCCGAATTTTCAGGATCCAGCTCGATGGCACGTTTAAAACATTGTACCGCCTGTTCAAAATTGTCACTTTTCCGGTATGCAAGTCCTAAGGCTTCATGCATTTCCGCATTTTCGTCATTCAAACTCAGGCCACCCTTGAACAATTTGATGGCTTCACTGTAATGCTCTGACGCGGCGAGCGCAGTTCCAACAAGTCCATAGACCAGCTCCTGCTGATCCCCAGCTGCGCGAATTGCAACATTAAAACTCTCACGAGCATCCTGCAGATGGCCCAAATTCAATTGACAACGACCAAGATTTACGTGACCCATGTATAGTTCAGGAGCTAGTTTTATTGTTTTCCGGTAACAATCGGCCGCACGATTAAAATCAGACATATGCCGGTATACGTTACCCAAATCATTGTGGTAATCCGCAGTCTCTGGTGCCATATCAATGGCTTTTTGAGCACTAGCAATAGCTTCAATCCTCATATTGAGAGAGGATTGAAGTCTAGACATCTCACTATATATTCCCGCAATTTTCGGGTGCTTTTCGCTTAACTTCTGTAAATTTTGAAGTCCTTGTTCTTTTTTCCTGAGGCTAATGCAAATTTTTGCATACAACGTTATGACTTGAAAAGGAAAGGGTTTTCCGGCCGAAAATATAGACAGACATGCTTTTTCAGCCGTTTCAAATTTACCCGCTGTAAACAGTTCCTGAATTTCATTAACGCTCATGCGATATCACTTTTCAAATTTATCGATTGGGCAATAAAAAACCCGCTGCGGATTTTTGTCAATCTACAGCGGGTTTCTTAATCAACAGTTAGTTTTTAACTGACATCGCCAAATCCAACAACGATACCCATTTCAGCAAGGTCATCAGATGTCATGTTTGTGCTTGCACCAACATTCGCAAGCGCGTCGCCTGCAACGGTTATAGAGAAATTCTCAATACCTTCGATGGTCAAAACATTGTCTTCAATATTCACTTGGTAAGCCCGCTGATCAGCGTTGTTAATTCCAAGATTATCAAACAAGGCGTCTAGATCGATTGTGTCACCTTCGCTCAGATGATTGAAATCGCTAATGACGTCGTGACCTTCGCTGCGTGTAATGGTGTTATTACCAATCACTATCTCAAAGGAATCATCGCCATCGAATTCTTTATGCAATTGCTTATCCCAATCATCAGCTCCTTCGTAGACGAATGTGTCAGCACCCTCTCCGCCAACCAAAGTGTCATCACCGAGTTGTCCGATCAGAACGTCATCACCAGCGTCGCCTTTAAGCGTATCTTCGAAGAATTTACCGATGGTATTTCCTTCACGGTCTACCAAATTAAACTCACCGGCCTGTTCACCCTCACCGGTGTCTGAGTAAGAATATCCAACGACGGTATAATCACCCAGGAAGTCACCAATAAGTGTGTCATTCCCTTCGCCGCCGCAAAGAACGTCGTTAAAGGCACTTATATCGTTATCTGCATTGCTTTGATTATTCGTGCTTGTGGCGTGGCCATCTATTTGAAGAAAATTTTTGCCACTAGAAAATGTAATGAACGCTGAATCCCCAACAAGCAAGTCACCGCCGGCACCGCCGATAAGCGTATCGTTCCAAGCATCAACAGTATTGCCAGTGATCGTTCCCGCAAGAGCTTCATTGGTTCCCACATCATAACTGACATCGATATCAAATACGGCATCTACATTTGTGTTGCCTGCGAAAAGTAGATCACCCACTAAGATGTCAGCGTTATTTTCACCGTCATCCGTTCCATCATCACCGCGCAAGATATCGTTAAATGCGCTGTAAGAATTGTTCTGGATAGTTCCACCGCTAGCTGTGATGGTATCGCCATCATATACAGTATCGCTGCTAGCGTCATATTGCATATCCACGGTTTGTTCGATATACAAGGCTGTTTCATTGCCACCTAATGCTAAAACAATGGCATCACCTGCCATGATATCTGATCCGGCTCCACCGTCCATAACATCGTTGTGGAAGTTATATTCATTGTTTTCAATGGTCCCGCCGTTTGCAACACCGTACATAAAACCCGATGAGCCATACATGGAATCTACATCGCCGTCAGCATAGAATTCAGCTTCAGTTTCTAAATAAACATTTGAACTACTGTCGTCATTTCCATATCCACCGGAAAAATAGTCTTCCATAAACAGATCACCAGCCATGACATCACCACCAGATCCACCGATGATCAAATCCCCTTGAGCCGAGAATTTATTTCCAGAATAGTCAGCTGTTTCAGCATCAAGTGAAGCGGTAAATTCTATTGTAGAAGAGACACGGACTTGAGTGTCACTCAGCTCTTCACCAAACAACAAGCTGCCAACAGCAATATCACCGACCAACAATTGAGTGTTCGTCCCTAGGCTTCCATCAATGATATCTTCATTGGCAGAGAAAACGTTATCACGGGCATCATACTCTTCCCCAGAAAAGCTGGAAGTCATGCTGATTCCGATACTTCTGCTGCCTTCATAATTTGAATGCGTCATAAGAATGTCGCCGACGATTACTTCAGAATTTTCCCCGCCAACGATTGAATCGTTGTAAGCCGTTACAACATTGTCAGAACCAGAAGCACCTGGTTGCGTTCCTGTAATATCAAATTCTGCATCCAATTCGGTATTGCCATAATTTCGACCATTCATACTAGCAAACTGATCACCAACGATGGTTGTGGTTTCAGGCGTTCCAATAATTTGATCATTAAAAACGGAAACCTCAACATCACTCTTTGCAAATTCAGCTGAAAAGTCCATGTAGGCGCCATCGGTGCCATACATTCCGTCCATATATTGATCACCAACAATCGTTTCAACGCCGGGATCGATGGTATTTTCATCTAGTATATCGTTATAAACGCTAAAATTACCTTCGGCAGTTGGATCAATCCGATTTTCACCATCGCCTGAACGTTCCGGCTGATTGCCATCGCCATCGACAATTTCACCGTCTTCGTAATAGGCAAATCCGTTAGGATTATCTTCTGCAGGTTGATCACGGAAAGTCTCGCGAAATGCCGCAACTTTAACATCAAACAATTCATTGCAAGGATCGATCGCTATTGATGTTGGTTCGTCTTCGATTGCAACTTCCAATTCTTCGATGGGATCGTCACTTGTAAATACAAGTTCAGTGCCTTCAAGCAGACCTTCTATTGAAAGACCATCGCCCAAACCTTCATCTGTCGCTGGATTGAAAGATGCACCGCCGCCAGTTCCGCCGCCAGCGGCTCCGCCCGCAGCAGGTGCCAGATTTCCAAGCTCTGATGCATCTATAGCAGCTTGCAGATCTTCGAGAGTAATAACAGAACCGTCGGCCATTGTTAGTTGAACCGGGAGCTCACTAGCTGATGCTATTGTATAATTATTTAGGGTGATATCTTCGGAGGAACCATCAAACTTGATTATTAAATCGGCACCATCTTGAATGAATTGGGCACCATCTAAAGAACTGATATTCAACTTTACTGCCGCTGAATTTAGCAAATTAAAATTTGACATATACTATCTCCGAAAATACGAGTGCAAAACGCACTAAATCACTACCTTGGCGATATATATAGCAATAATTAGCCCAAGCCACATCCCCCATACCTATGAAGTATAGTTTATTTATTTAACAACTTAAAGATGTAATCATAGATGTGTAAAATCCAATAAAAAACCCGCTGAGGACCAAATCTGTCCGCAGCGGGTTTCAAATCAACCGTACCTGTTGAAGGTTGTATTTAGCTTACATCGCCAAAACCGACAACAATACCCAATTCAGCAAGCTCATCGGATGTCATATTTGTGCTTGTGCCAACATTTGGAAGCGCGTCACCGGCTATGGTGATAGAGAAATTATCGACGCCTTCAATTGTCAAAACGTTGTCTTCGATATTCACCTGATAAGCACGATCATCGGCATTTGCAATACCAAGATTGTCGAACAAGGCATCGAGATCAATCTGATCACCTTCACTTTGATGATTATAATCACTAATGACGTCGTGACCTTCACTGCGCGTAATAGTGTTATTCTCCACTTCAACGCTGTGGTTATCATCTCCGTCTGCTTCTTCATAAGAAACCGTATCCCAATCGTCGGCACCTTCGTAGACGAATGTGTCGGCACCTTCGCCGCCAACCAATGTATCATCACCAAGTTGTCCGATCAGAACGTCATCTCCGGCATCGCCTTGAAGTGTATCTTCAAAGAACTTACCGATAGTGTTGCCCTCTTGATCGACAAGATCAAATTCTCCGGCTTCTTCAGAATTTGAATAGTCGCCAACAACCACATACTCACCGAGGAAATCACCGATTAGAGTATCATTTCCCTCACCGCCACAAAGAAGATCGTTAAAGGCTGTGATTTCATTGTCTGCATTGCTGCCATTATTCGAGCTCGTAGCATTGCCGTCAATTTCGAGTGTATTCTCACCACTAGCAAACGTTATGAAGGCTGAATCGCCAACGAGCAAGTCGCCACCAGCGCCGCCAATAAGGGTGTCATTCCAAGCATCAACAGTATTGCCTGTAATCGTTCCATTTGTGGCTTCGTTTGTTCCCGCGTTGTAACTGACATTAATATCAAAGTCAGCACGGACGTTTGCATTACCAACGAAGAGAAGGTCACCTACGAGGAAATCAGCATTATTTTCGCCGTCGTCAGTTCCATCGTCACCGCGTAAAACATCATTAAAGGCGCTGTAGGAGTTATTCTGGATAGTTCCACCGTTAGCCGTGATTGTGTCGCCATGATATTCAGTGTCGCCGCTGGCATCATATTCCATATCAACGGATTGAATAACGGAAATAGGTTTATTGCCACCACCTGTTGCCAAAACAAAGGCATCCCCAGCCATAACATCTGAGCCTGCACCACCGTCCATAACATCATTATGGAAATTAAATTCGTTGTTTTCGATTGTTCCGCCGTTTACCGCGCCATACATGTAACCCGCTGAGCCATACATGAGATCTACATTGCCATCGGCACCAAATTCACCTTCGGTTTCCAGATATACACTGGAACTGTCCTGTCTTTTGCCGCCTGAGGAATTATCTTCCACAAACACATCACCAACCATGACGTCGTCGCCAGAACCACCGATAATCAAGTCGCCTTGAGCGGAAAGCACATTTTCAGAATAACTCACTGTTTCTGAATGCAAGGAAGCTGTAAATTCTATTGTTGATATAACATTGATGGGAGCATTGCTCTGTTCTTCTCCAAACAACGAGCTACCAACGGCCATATCACCAACCAACAACTGTGTGTTCGTTCCGAGGCTGCCATCAATAATGTCTTCGTTGGCTGAGAAAACGTTGCCATTAGCATCATACTCGTCGCCTCTAAAGCTTGAGCTTGTGCTGATCTTGATTGTCCGAGCTCTTCGGCCATCTGCATGCGTCATTAGAATGTCGCCAACGATAACTTCAGTATTTTCGCCACCAACAATAGAGTCGTTATACACCGTCACGGTATTATCAGAACCAGAAGCGCCTGGTTGCGTTCCTGTAATGTCAAATTCTGCATCTAGTTGGCTACCGCGTGCACCGCGAGCTTCCATATTTGAGTATTGGTCACCAACAATTGTTTTGGTTTCAGTTGTTCCGGTAATTTGATCGTTAAAGACAGAAATTTCAACATTGCTGTCAGCAAACTCTCCAGTGAAATCCATATCAGGGGCGCCACGGCCATACATTACGTCGGCATACTGGTCACCTACAATTGTCTCAACGCCTGCTTCAATTGTATTTTCGTCCAATACATCATTGAAAACACTATAACTACCGTCAGCAGTTGTATCAATTTCATATCTACGGTCACCGGAGCGTTCTGGCTGGTTCCCATCACCATCGACAACGGTACCATTGTCGTAATAAGCAAATCCACTTGGGCTATCTGCTTCTGACTGATCGCGGAAAGTTTCGCGGAATGCGGCAACTTTTGCATCAAACAAATCGTTACAAGGGTCAGTCGCAATGGCTGCTGTTTCTTGAACACCAACTAGTTCTTCAGTGGTATCTCCTGTGTCCTCGTCTGAAGCGGCAATCTCAGTGCCGTCGAGCAAGGCTTCTGTTGAAAGTCCTTCGACCACTTCTTCGTCTGCAGCGGCACCAAAACCAGCGCCACCGCCAGTACCGCCGCCAGTCGCACCGCCTGCAGCAGGAGCGACATTTTCAAGGTCTGATGCATCAATTGCAGAAAGTAAATCGTCAAGGCTAACAACAGATCCATCTGACAACGTCAATTGAACTGGAAGTTCACTAGTCGTTGCAATTTTAAAATTCGATAGGGTGATGTCTTCGGAAGCGTCATCAAACTGGATTATTAAATCAGCGCCTTCTTGGACAAACTTGGCACCATCTAGGGAATCTACACTCAATTTTACTGCGGCTGAACTCAACAAATCATACTTGGACATCAACTATACCTCAAAAAACTACATACTGTGCTACGTGCACTAAATCACTAAAGTTGACGAGATATTTATCGATAAAGAAAAATCGCTGCATCCCCCATAAGTATGGAGTATAAAAATATTAATAAACTAATAAAAGTAGTATGCCCTTTGCTGCACCCGATCCCTAAGCACAAAAATACCCGCCGTAAAAATTTCAATCTGCAGCGGTGTTTTTTTCGAAAAAATAGTTTTATAACTTACGTCACCAAAACCGATACTGATACCCAGGTCATCGAGTTCATCTGATGTCATATTTGTACTTACAGCAACATCGGGAAGCGCATCTCCTGCAATTGAAATGGAGTGTTATTCTAATAAAATTAGTAAACTGAATATTAAATATTAGAAATTTTGCAAGATCTTTCATATGTGGTAATCATTCAAAACGCCGAATAATTATGCCTTATTGTGCGCGTATAAAAGAGAAAAACCGGGAGATACATCCAATGGCGACAATCAGTACGATCAAAAACTTAACCGGATTAGCCCTTGGATTAATGGTCTTAGTCGCTTGCGATGAAGCCTCAGTAATCCCAGAGGCACCCGTTCGGGCAATAAAACCTTTCTATGTAGCCGAGCTTGCTGGCGGTACCATTAGAAGCTTTAACGGCACTGTTGCCTCCTCTGGAACATCAACACTTAGTTTCTCTGTTGGTGGAACCATCAATTCGATTGACGTCAACGCGGGTGATCAAGTTAAAAGCGGACAAATTTTAGCGACGTTGGATAATGCCCCTTATCAATTGGACGTAGACGCGGCAAAATCTCAGCAAAATGCGTCAAAAGCTAATTTGGAAACCCAAAAATCAGACCTAAAGCGACAAAAGGATTTATATGAACGGGGTTGGGTTGCAAAAGTTGTTTATGACCAAGCGTTACTTTCTTATGAATCCGCAAAAGAAGACTTAAACTATAACCAGTCCAAATTAAGCGGCGCCAATCGCAATTTGTCTCGGACAGAGTTATCGGCCCCTTATGACGGCGTTATTGCAACGCGAACGGCTGAACCCTTCACTGAGGTCACTGCTGGAAATCCAATTTTCGAGATTAATGCAAAAGGGGCACTTGAAGTTATCATGTCAGTCCCTGACTCGCTCATCTCAAAAATATCCATTGGGCTTCCCGTTAAGGTAACGTCAGATCAAGTTGCAAATTGCGGATGCCAAGGGCGCATTACAGAGATTGGCTCTATAGCGAGTGCCGCCAATGCGGTCACGGTCAAAGCCACACTAAACGCGCCACCAGCAGACCTCCTCCCCGGTGTCAGCACCAGTGTATTTGTTCCAATGGCAATCTCCACTGATACAGACGGATATTTACTGCCATTGAATGCCATCGCTGCCTCTGGTGATAGCGGCGAAGGTTATGTGTTTAAATTTGATCAATCCTCAGGAACTGTCTCCAAAGTCTCTATTAAGGGTCGTGCTGGTCGGGATAATATGATCCAAATCACAGAGGGAATAGCTGCAGGAGACATTATTGCGGCGGCCGGTGTCAGTTTTCTTCGCGATGGCCAAAAGGTCAAGCTGTTGGGCCAATAACCCAACTCAACGACTATTTAGGAGACCATCGTGAACATTACAGAACTTGCAATTCAAAACTCTCGCTTGACCGTTATGGGGATTATCCTTGCAACAGTCTTGGGTATATCAACTTACCTGTCTTACCCAAGTTCAGAAGACCCAACAATCGTTATTAGGAATGCTGTTGTCTCTGCGAAATATCCCGGTATGTCAGCAGAACGCGTTGAAAAGCTGCTCACTGAGCCTTTAGAAAATGCCTTACGCAGTATTGCTGAAATTGACGATATCAAATCGACATCACGGACCGGTTCCACCAGAATAGATGTCACCATTCATGATTGGGTCGATGACTTAGGCCCCGTTTTTCAAGACATCCGGAACAAAGTCAATGACGCGAGAACAGAACTCCCTGCGGATACAAAGGCGCCGTCGGTCAATGATGACTATGGCCTTACAGCAATTGCAACGGTAGCCCTATGGTCTGATGGTTTTACTCTGGCAGAGATGAGAGATGTTGCCCGCGAGCTACGGAAGAAACTCTATACCCTCAGCGGTGTAAAACGAATTGAACTCTATGGTGTTCAGGAGGAGCGTATCTTTCTTGAAATGGATCCCGGCAAACTTGCAAATTTGGGTGTGTCCCCTCAAGAGATATTTGCATCCCTAATCCAACAAAACGTCATCAAGCCAAGTGGAACAATAAATGTCGAAGGAAAGGCGATCGTTCTAGAGCCTACTGGTGACTTCGAAAACTTGGATGATATATCCAACGTTGTATTTTCTATTCCCGGTAATAATCAAGTGGCAAGGCTTGGAGATATTGTCGACGTTTCCCGTGGATACGCTGATCCGCCGCAATCTCCTGTGTTTTTTAATAACCACGCCGCCATAGTATTGTCGATCTCAACTGTACAGGGCACGAACAACGTGGAATTTGGCAAAGACCTTAAATCCATGATCGCCAATATCCAGAACAAACTCCCCATAGGGTTTGTCCTCGACTATGCATCATTTCAGCCCGATTTAATCGAAACCGCCGTCCAAGGGGCTGTCTCAAACGTCTACCAAACACTGGCAATTGTTCTGCTGGTCGTTATGTTATTTTTAGGCTTGAGAACCGGTTTGATTGTCGGCTTCTTTGTGCCAATGACCATGTTAACCGGCATTATCATTATGCGCCTTCTTGAGATTGAACTCCAGCGCATGTCAATCGCCGCAATGATCATTGCCCTTGGATTATTAGTGGACAACGGGATTGTTGTTGCAGAAGACATCCGTGTCCGTTTCGAAAAAGGCGTCTCCAAAGTTACGGCTGCCAAAGGAGCCGGCAGCGCATTAGCCGTCCCCCTCCTCGTCTCGTCACTCACAACTATATGTGCATTTTTACCCATGCTCATGCTGGAAGGCGGAGCTGGAGATTATGTGAGATCCCTAAGTCAGGTGGTCGCCATTCTCCTTTTGGTCTCTTGGGCTTTATCTATGACTGTGACCCCTGCTATGAGTGTCTGGTTCATGAAAGTCACTCCCAAGCAAAAAAGCGCTGATACTCCCTATAGCGGCTTGATATACCAACTTTATCGGAAGGCCCTCTTTGCTATCTTAAAGGCACGGACAATTTTCATTGTAACTTTGGTTGTTCTGCTCCTCGGATCCCTTAAGGTTTTAACATACGTTCAAACAGAGTTTTTCCCATTGGGAGAGCGTGACCAATTCCTTGTTTATATCGATTTTGAAGCAGGCACGAACGTCCTCGAAGTTCAAACCAAGCTGGCCAAAACAACAAGTTGGCTCGCCAACAAGACTGAAAACCCCGAGATCGCTAGCCACATTGCCTATGTTGGCAGTGGTGGCCCTCGCTTTTTCCTCTCTTTATCTCCAGTGGAATCTGACCCTCACCGGGCGTTCATTCTGGTTAATACGGAAAGAGCTGATCAGGTAAACAGCGTCATAGAACGCACCAATGCGTTTTTGCTCAATAACATGCCCGAGGCCCGGGCGGATGCCAAAAAAATGTGGTTTGGATCCACCGAACCCGGCCAAGTCGAAATAAGAATTATAGGTCCTGACAGCGCTGTTCTTGCCAGTGCATCTGAAACAGTTATAGATGCGTTCCACAAAATTGCAGGGACCACAGGCATCAAACAAGATTGGGAAAACAAAGTCCCCAAATTAATGATTGAAATCGATCAAATAAAGGCCCGCCGAGCCGGAGTCACAACATCTGATATTGCAGATGCCTTAAACGCAACCTTCTCAGGCACATCTTTGAGCGATTACCGTGAGGGCGATAAAACAATACCCATAATCCTACGGGCCACCGACGACATTAGAACCTCACTTCACGGTTTGCGGCAGGTACAGGTTTTCTCTCCGACTGAAAACAAAGCCCTCCTTTTGGAGCAAGTGGCGACAGTTAAAGCACGCTGGCAGTTTGGAAAAATAAAGAGGAAGGATCAGCAACGAACTCTCACTGTCGAAGCGCGAAATCAATTCATTTCATCCAAAGACTTGATGGATAAAATGACCCCTGCCTTAGAGGCCTTAAATTTACCCGCAGGATATAAATGGGAAGTTGGCGGGGAGGTCGAAGATCAAGCGGAGGCAAATGGCAAATTATTTGCCATGCTACCCTTAGCGCTAGCGGCAATCATTATTTTGATTATTGGGCAATTCAACTCGATCCGCCGCGGCGCTATTGTCATCGCAACCATACCGTTGATGATGATCGGCGGTGTAATGGGCCTGGTTATCATGGGCGCGCCGTATGGTTTCATGGTGTTGCTAGGCTTTTTCAGTCTTGCCGGTATATTGATTAACAATGGTATTGTTCTCATTGACCGGATTGAAACCGAAAGAGCCACGGGTTTAGAGCCCCTCGATGCTATTTGGTCGGCGTGCCATGCACGGCTGCGCCCCATTATTATGACGATGCTAACAACTGTCCTTGGCCTGATACCGCTCATCCTGTTTGGCGGAGCGTTATTCTATGGAATGGCAAGCGTAATAGCCTTTGGCCTTATCATTGCAACTGTCATTACATTGGGATTTGTTCCTGTAATGTATACTTTACTATTTAGGGTTCAGACCGACAAACAAACACTAGAAAAGCAACTAGAGGCATGGAGTTAAGTAAAGAAGCCAGATCTCAGCTCCTTTACTTCGACAGCAATTAGTCCATATGGGGGTTATTAGATTTTCTTATGGAGAGTGCAGAATGAATGAAGGGCTATATAAAGCTGAATTTGAAACACCCTTTGGAAAAGGCACAGCTGTTATCTACCTCCATAATGGGTTATTTCGAGGAGGAAACTCAGCCCTTTTTTATAAGGGGACTTATGAAATAGACGGGAAAACCCTTCATGCTCAAGCCAAAATAAAACGTCATAGTCAGGATCTAAATATAGCATCTGTCTTTGGCATGGATGATATCACAGTTACCGTAGAAGGTGTCATTGAGGGGGATATCATCAATGTTGACGGTTTATCCGACGACGTTCCTGATATGCAAATGCGCGGAAAATTCACGCGCCTATGTGACTAATGACCTCCCCCACAACCGTTAATCGCGAATACGGCTGTAATCTTCTCTCAAGTACCCTCGAGTGTCGGAATTAGGCTGCGAAAAATCAAGTTCTTCGGCATCCTCATCTGACTGATACACAGCTGACATAAAAGCGTTCGTTTCATCATCAGAAAATAATTCAGAATGAAGTGCAATACCAATCTCACTTTCATCAAGTTCGTCCTCATTATCGTTTGCAATTATACCGACGTCATCAATCATAAGAGCACTGATATTATCGTTAGCTGGTAAATTAAAAACCAACTCCTCAGCCTCTTGAAACAGCACATCTTGTTCTGATTTTTTGCTTTTAATAATGGTAACCACAGTTATACTCCCTGTTGTAAGCAACGATAAATGAAATTACTTAGTACCTGTCTTTTCCTTCACCCCTTGAAGGTAGGACTCCATGGAATGGCCGAAGGATGACAATGGAATTCGCCGCCCCACATGCACATAGCGTTCTGTGAATTTTTTCTCGCCCTTCTTTACAACACCGCTATATGGATATTTGGTTAATAAGTCATACCTATTCTCGAACCGAAATATACGTGTGGTATTTGCGAGACTGTTTTTAAAAGCAGTGTTCACGACCTTGGGACTTGCGAAACTAACAATACACTCAGCATTGAACATCACTCCCGCAAGAAGTGCAATTGCGCCTCCCTTGGAATGTCCTGTAAAAGTCACGTTTTTACATCCTTTAATACTTTTACAAACATCGTCTTGAATACGAGAGAACGCCTGATGGTATCCCCTATGGACCATCCCCATCGTTCCCCATGGAACTAGATCATTATCCAAATTATCGTAAATATTTCTCATGGGGGCATTACCAAAAACGCTGCCGCGAATGGCAACAACTGCCCTATCGTCTTTTTTACCAATCCAGCAAAATGTCTGGGGGCATCCGATAACATCATATGAAAAACCTAAGCGATTAGCGGCAATTTCAGCGCGCCTTTCCGTAAAATATGCGATTTGTGCGCAATTTGCGATTTCCACAAACCTCATAGATCATCTGCGTTCCTGTTAGCGCCCACGTTTCCAGCGACAACGTTTAAAAATCGTAGAAGAGTGTCTAGCTTCTGCTGACGGGATCTAGACGGATAGTTTGCAGTAATGACCGTTGCTATCAAAACAACAAACGCCAGCCCTTCTGTTGCTATGACAGTTATGTTTGATAACTGCGCTATAAATTGCTGAAACGACACATGGTTCTCCTTTAAGTATTAAATGGTTTGAGTGTTTGCCCAATCCAGGCAGCAAGTGTTGTTAACGCGACAACCAAAGTTCCTGTGATACCAATGACCCGAATGGCGCCCCGTCCCATGCTAACTTGCATGCTCAAGGATTTTACATCGTCGCGGAGTTCAACAAGGTTCAAATGTAGGTTTTCCAAACGAACCCGCATTGCACTGATTTCATTTTCTAAGTCCCCCAAAAGCATCTCCTGTTCTTGATTATTAATCTAACCAACGGCTTGAATTGAAAACCACGTAGAACTATCACTTTCCGCAGATTGATCTGACCCACTATCCTGGAACGCAGCCAACTCAAAATAGTCTCCCGCCGTCACATCTAGGGGTGGTGATGTCAGGTTCATTACCAATTTTGATTGCGCATCATGGACGCAATAAGCCCGGCCAATATAAGTCGCTGACCCATTCTTTAAGAACAACACTTCACGACTATCGCTCAAGTCAGAAACCCAACGAACTTGCCCTTTCAGAATGATTTTGGAAACACCAATGGGGATCGTGAAACGGCTGGGATTGCTGATATCAAAATAGGTTTCAGTGTCATATTCTGGGACGTCCCAGGTGATGGATGTAGCGATACCATCAGGAATGGTGACATTGCTGCTTATATCGGTTAACGCCCCTGAGAATGTTGGAACAAGGCTGGCTGTTGATGTGTCATCAGTGAGGCCCAGAACATTGCTGCCATCACAATAAAGCAACCTGTTTTCACCGTTAAGGATCGGGAAACTGTCCCCTGTTCCAGTCGTGATCGTTAGATTTTCGCCGCATAAGTTTTGGACCATAAAGGGCCGCTTGATTTCCGGCACGGTGGCCGTTACAGCGGAAGGTGCGGCCCCGCTGACCTGATGGAACCAGTTGTTCCGAAAGTCCTCATCCGACACTGAAAAATCACCCAAACTTGCGTCATAATCCAGCTTGCCTTCACATAACGCGGCTTCAAGTACTGCATCTGCATCATTTGATGTGACATATGCACTGGCCTGACTTTCCGCTATTTGCGGCAAATTTAACAACACCACTAAACAATCTCCTTTGTTGTGAAGCCTCGACCTATTGCTTCTGACAGTTGGTAAATCGATAAACTCAAGGAAGGAATTTCAATTTCAGTTAGTTTAAAATCTTCATTAAATTCAATAAGTTCGTAGGTAAAATTTGACATACCGTCGACGTATTTTCTGACGGTTAAACCAGCATATTCAAACACTAATTCATAACGTTCAGAACTCTCCGACAGTGGGATTATGCCGGCCAAACTTCCACCGCCAACACGGGTTCGTCTCACCCAAGAAAGCAGAAGCAAACCAGTTTCTCGTTCCGCTTTTACATGTACTGGCGCATAGGGCATTAAGTCAGTACCAGATAGGCTTTTCCGCTCTGCACTCACCTCTTCAAGGAGTTGACCCGCGCTAACCGCTTTCCAATAATGGGCGGTATTTAAGAATGATAGAGCGGCAACAGCGCTTGATACGCGATCTTGTTCGAGCATGATGACCAAATCACCAACCACATGCCCAGAGCAGGCGCTTTCGGTACCACGGCGGCCGCGCAACAACCCTGACAATTCAGCAAGGCCGTCAGCTCGAATATTCAAATTCGAAAATTGAATAATTTCGCTGCCCACAAGAAGAGCGTTTTTCCCGTTTAACATTTCAAGCTGAGAAATGCTTTCTTGCCGCTCTCCCCCTTGGGCGAAGCGGACTGTTAGGATATTTTCAGCATCCGTTTGCCAAGGGGATGACACATCGGACAATGCATTAGCCGCTACGCCCCACCCGATTGCGTTTGAGGTATAGGCAACCTGATCATATCGGCTCCCTTCGTTTGATGTGAAAAGCGCAGCACTATTCCAATCATCTCCAAAAGAAGATATGCCGAAGTAATATCGGCTTAACGCTCCCGCAGTTGCATCTTCATCCCGTAGCAATGGAATATCCAAAATATGGGATTTGCTAAAGGCAGTTGCGGTAATTACATCATCAGAATAGCCACTACCTTTATCCGCATCCAATGACAGCGAGGACGTCAACATTGACGCACCAACAGTCTCCACATCCAATGAGAAATCTGGCGCAAGGTAGGTTTGATTAAGGCGTCCCTCGTAGGAGGCTCCCGCACCTGTCAACCTAATGACATCGGCAGGATCCAGCGCGAGGTATTTTGTTGGCATACGCAAGGACTGCACATTGCGTTCCGCCCATGCGCCGTATAATGCCTGATAACAAACAGTTTTTGCTGACTGCGACGATAGCGCCATTGGCAGTTTAATGTTCACCTCGTTCCGCCCGTACATGGTCACGTGCGGAGCGTAGCTTCTTTTGGCCGTTTGAGTGCCAATTTGATATCCCGCCTCATACGCCATGTAGGAAAGCGTAATAACACCCGGAAGTTCACTTTCCTGAATACGACTTTGGATGGGTTTTTGCATCAAATCCGTCACCGGAATTTCAAGAACTGGTGATTGATCCAGAGGGCAAAACTTCAGGGAATACCCGCTTTCAGCCAGATTGAAATTACCAGCGAGAAGCAGCGGATCCAACGCATCCTGTATTGTCATCGACCGATTAATAAGATATCCACCGATATCACCGTTCAGTTCGCTGACATCTACATCGGTATTATCAAGTCCTGCAGCGGCGGTGAGAGATAACACCAGCTCTGAAAATGCGACGTTATCTCCAGTATACCGCCGTAAATATAGTCGCTGAATAGGGGCGTTATTGGGCAAGATGACAATGCTATCTGTTTTTGCATCATACAAGCCCGTTGCAAAATCTCCGATATCGCCAAACAGCTGCAGATCTACGCGTTCGATTTCCTGCAAATCGTCGCAGGAAATATAAACCAGCCATCTGTCGCTTTCCAAAACAACGAAGCTGTCTCCATCCGATGAATTGGCTATTATTTCATAGTTATTCACATCGCCGTCACGATAGGTAGATATATCTCCACTGATCATCGAAAATTTCATCAGGCGATAATTGTTGAGCAAAACAATTTCTTGAGTTGCACTTAGGTACACCACTGGCTTCGTCACGCAATTTGAAGCCCCGGAATCTGCCGCGACAAGATCTGCGACGGCTATCGTATGCACCGTTGAATTGCCATTAAATTGGATCCCTGCTTCCGATGGAGAAGACCACAGGGAAACTTTAATAATTTCAAGATCAGCGAATGGGTTAATCGCAGCAATTCCCGTCATAATCACCCATGCATTTTCAAACGCGTCACGAACAACACCTGAACACGCGGGGCTATTTGTTCCTGCATAATCGACCATTTCAAGTTGCTCGTCAAAAACAACGACTTGACCAGACTGCTGCGATCCCGCCACTTGGAATTTGGCGCCCGTTATGGTTTCTGATATATCGACAGAATAGGTTACCGCACCTATACCGTCTGGCAGCTCATTTGAAGCCGCGACAGTCATCAGATTTGAATTAAACCGATGGATCTGTCTGCCTGGTAAATTGCCAAATCCGGTTCCAACCCAAAAGTCGCCGTTCCGATCCAAGCATAGCCCCACTTGGGCATCTGCAAGCTCGGGAAAATCAACACCGATTTCAGCTTCCTGTATCACAGTTAGAGTTGATAAATCGATTTTTCGAAACACGTCCCCACCGCCGACAACCTCATAGGAATAAAGAGCGTTTCGAGTCGTATCACGAGCAATCTGGCTTGGAATAAAGGGATAGCTCCCGCCGCTTAACTTTGGATAGTTTGAGAAGGCCTTTTTGGTAATCAGCACTTCAATATTTGGAACTCGATTACCGTAATTGGCAAGGGGCAAGGCATCGAACACCAAATAGCTGATCCCCCGGTACGCTGGGACATTACCAACGCCAAGCTCCGCCTCCATAACACTATCTGCGGTTTGGCTCTCATCACCGTTATAAAATCGGAACCGTATGTCAGCCGCCTTCTTTTCCCCGGCTGATTGAGCATCGTATATCAAAATGCCATCAGCCCAGATTTTTAAAAGCTCGTCAACAACTCCGCTAGAAAATGCAATGGCGAAATTTAAAAAATAACTTTGGGCCGCCTGAACTGCTGTATTAGACGCTCCGCCTTTTCCGCTGATTTGGCTCTCGCCGTTTTCTTCTTGTAGATCACCGGCCCATATTATATTTCCGCCCAGTTTCATGGTCCCAAATAGAGATGGGATTACCGCTCCGTATGAGGCACCGGAAAAATTCAGATCACTCAAAGATGTTGAACTGCTGTCCTGATCGGGAAATAGCATTTTCCCCATGGTTGATCCCGCTGTCCAGCCAGCTCCCGCACCGATACCAGTATAGGAGCCAACCCCAGCGCCAACGACACTAAATGCCAATGTAGCCATCAGGTGATCTCCTTCAATCTATAAATCGCTACGGGTGTGCCGAACGTCTCCAGCTGTTCTTCCACAACCTTTCGCCGCCTTGCATGGGCGTGAATAACCGTCTTCTGGCCGTTATTTAACGCAAGGAAACCGGTATGGATGGGAAAACCGCCGTCTTTAAACAACGCAATATCACCCTGTTGCCAGCTCTCACGGTTTATTGGGTTGAGGGTATTTCCCATAACCGATACCAGTTCGCTTCCATTTTGGCGTCGCGGGTATCTGCTAACTATTGGGACTTCCAACCCTAAATTTTCGGCAACTTTCAAACAAAGTCCAATACAATCAACACCTTTCTCAAAGCTCCGCCCCTGATGATGCCACCGCACCCCGATCCAGCGGCGTGCTTCTGCAATCACTTGGTTTGCATCAGGCATTTTGCACCTCCAACAAACCATCAAGGCCCGGTACATAAGGGAACCCCCGAAAATTCACCTGATTGACATATCGCTCTTTACAAGATGAAAATCGTTTATCACAACCAGGGTATAATGTGATGCTATCCCCCACAGAAACCTCATAGGGAGCCGCAATGAAAAGCGTTAGCTGTTTGCCAGAGTTTACCCAGCTTTGAATTTCAAGTTTTTGGCCCGCATTGTCTCCGCTCGTAAAATGGAGAATGCCACCATCAAGTTCTCCATCATCCGCGGCATAATTTGTCAGTGTCAAATTACTTCTGCTGGATGTATCGGCAATGACATCCATATTTGCCAAAGCTTCTATATCAAGCATACATCTGGCATCGCCAAGATCGGCCGTGCATTCCGGTGTATAAATCTTCCCTAGATTTCGCTTAAAGGCATTTGATAATCCGCGAAGCTCCGCTTGGAATAAGCCATCAGACCAGCTCACCTCACCTATCCACCCTTTTCGAAGCGGAATACTGCCCATTGAGGCATCTTGCCAATTCAATAGAAAAAAATGAATTTGGGCGAAGTCGTATATGCCCGCTCGCAAATCATTTTCGGTTAGCCAGTCACTGTTTAAGCATCCAGACAAGTCCATTTCATCGGTATCTGTTCCGCTACTTCCTTTAAGTGAACTTCGGTTATACCCGTCACTAGCGCGGTAAAGGTGACCGTTATATGTCAAATCTGCATCATGATCGGTTAGGAAAACCTCTTCCCCGTCTCGCCGTAGGATATACCAACAAGACGCAAGGCTAGTGACTTCACCCTCCAGATGATTTTGGAGTTCTGGCGTCAGTGTTTTCATTGCCGGATCTCCACCAATTTGACGCTTTGCCACTGGTGTATATCCGGACCGGGTATGCTGACTTCCATCAGATCACTATCAAACCGGACAGGAACATCAAATTCGCAGTTAACGCTAATCACTTTTCCGTCTTCTGGCGCATCTGTAAAAGTGATCAGTCCTGTATTCACATCCACAGACCAATTACCAAACTGCGCAGCATCATCTAAAAACACTGTCACGGTATTTTCAGATATTTTATGAACTGGGCGTTCGTAACGTAAAGAGATTGCGATCGGATCTTGATATACCTTTTTGACTTGAAAGACTTTCTCAACTCCGTCAGCGATTGAAATTTCACCATCTTTGATTTTATAGTCTGAGAAATCCTTCAAACGAAAACCATAAGCCCGGCCGCGCCTCGCATGAAAAAAGGCAAGCAATTCTTCCCATTCACTTCCCCGGCTGGGCGCGATGTCAGCCTGATACTCTCTGCGGGCTGCAGACCAGTTAATATTCCGTTGCTCATGCCCCGAATTTAAGGTCTGGACTGTGGTTGAAAATCTGGGCCCACCCATGGCGCCATATGAAATACAGGTTGGAAATCTAATTTCGTGGAAGCTCATATAAATCACCCATTTCGTTTCAATAATCGCTGCGCACTCATCAAGGCTTCACTTTGGATTTGTGATTGTGACCGCCGGAAACCTTCAGCGTCAGGAGTGTTTATTTGAAAGTTCATATTGATGGTTTGAGATTGAGAAGGGTTTGATCCCACTTTTTGCTGAGCTGGAGTTTCAATATTGACCCGCTCTCCCCGGGACAAGCGTAGCCCCACGAGGTTCCGGTCCCGTCCAGCCGCACCGCCAACAGTGAATTGTCCGCCGGATGCAAAACCCGGGAACAAATTAGTCAAAAAACTCCCCGCGCCGCCCGCCATAGACGAGAGAATATCCCCAGTACCCGGAGATTTCTTTCCTGTGAAGTATGAGTTTCCTAATCCAAGCAGGTCATCCTCAAGAGATTTCAACACAGTTTTCGCCTGCTCTCCACCAAAGACAAACTGATCAAAGGCAGATCCCAGCACATCACTTAAATTGCTGGCAACGCTATTCCCAAGTCCTGCAAGTTCCCCAAGTTGAGATTTTGCCCCCTTAAACACACTTGCATATAACCCCCCATCCGATTTAGAGGCTGCGTTGTTTAATTTCAGTGACCGAAACTCCTTCCGAAGATCTTTGGTTGCGGCGGAAATACGATCAAAATTGTCCATCACTTGATCAAACCCAATTGACTGTATTTCAATACCTAAAACACCCAGATCTGTTTCCATTGCAAACCCTCACATTAAGATTGATTGTTGTTCCAAAGTACGGACAGCGAGACCAATGCCTGAATTTCCCAAGGCTTAGGATCAATCCCGAACAAAGCCGCCACGTCTTGTCGCCAGCCCCCCGAGGTCGGTAGTTTTGCGCCATAACTGGGGAGAAGCGCGACAAACCAATCCCACACATGCGTCATGCAAGACGGCAGCGACGTGACGGTCCTATTATTTGGTGATTTTCCCATTGATTTTTCGATTTGACGCAAGGCCTTTGCCTGCGTTATACCGCGATCATTCACGTGTTTTTCTAGACGAAACTGATTATCAGCCCAGAACAATAAATGCGCGATCATATGGGCAAAAAATGGCCTCTATCCTCCACGAACTGTGTCACTTGCTCGCGGATCCAGATTTGCTCCCGGAAGATTTTTTCTGCATTCGACGGAGTGCATTGTAACGCTTGCCCATGATAGCTGACATTTTCCCAGCTCAAGGTAGCGGCAACCAAACGCTCCAAGTGTCGGTTTTCCAGCTCTTCAGCTGTCAGGTCGGCTTTAGCATCCGTTATTTGTTGATCAATTTGACGACGAACCACTTGTCGGTAAGACGGTGCATCAGTTCCCCTCAACCACAGACTTACGCCTAAGATCTCATGACTTACTGGGTGACGGAGCTCAAGTTTTGCCCCTTTTTCCGCACAAGTTCCCACATCAAGTTCTGCAATATCAAACATAGCTTGAGACATGCTCGCTCCTTAAGTTGCTGTTCTGGTGATTTTGAGATTGGTGCCCGCGCTTTCGTCGTAAAGGGCGGCAAAAGGTAGATTTATGGTTACAACCTTATCGCCTTTCACAGGCATATCTGCTCCGGTATATAGAATTTTTGGGATTAAGATTGTGTAACTTCCACCGATACCACTCAAACTAATTTCAAGACTGCTTTCATCAGCATTTATGAATTTTTCAATCAGTGCATTGTTTTCAAAGTAGGCGACAAGCTCTCCGCTCACCCTTGATCTACCGGGAACAATGGTTTCGGCTTTATCACTGCCTAAAACGAATGTGCTTTCAGCCCCATTTTCAACCTTCAAATCAATGCCTGCTACATGGGCGAGAACGGTCCCCCCCTCACTAACAGTTCCCATAAAACTGTCTATTGGAGGCGTATTTGATAATTCCAAAGGGCTGGCATCAGATGGCGAGGCAGCTGTATCCATACCTTTTCCAATGACAGAAAAGCGGCCTGCGACAAGGCTTTCTGGCTGAATGGAAAGATTAAGCTCATCGACAACACATCCCGTAAATGTTTGAAACTGCGAGATATCATTGAAGCCCCGCTCAAACGTCAGGCTTTTCTGGATTGTCCCTGATTTAAGGACATCGCTATTCCAATCTCCATACAGGGCCGCCGCTAAAATATCATCGTGGGATCCAAAACTTAACTCAAAGTCCACATCACCGGTTACCGACTGGAGGCTGTGGATCACATGCCCCATCTGACGATCATTCCGGATTTCATCACTTTGGATTGTTTTCTTTGACAGTGATATCTCACAGCCCGTATGGCGCAATCGCGACAAGGACGGACTGGCCGGAGTATCACCAAAAATTTCTTCCACAACATAAGTAAGGCTATGTCTCGATTGGACGGAAAAAGTCATTTATTTCTCCTAAAAATAGCAACGCCAAGATATCGTTACTGGAATATTTGTGTGGGTTAAGGTTGTTTTGTTCGGTCCAACTTCCACCTTTTCAAGATGAACTTCGTGCCCATCAAAAACCAAAACCTGCCCATGCTTAAAATGGGTACAAAGAGCGTCGATTTCGATCATTGCCCCGTGGTCTGTTGTTTCGTGAACAGTTAGTTTTAGAGACCCACGATGCTCTTTTGGCAAATCCGGTCCCAATAAAACTGTTTTCGATTTCCCAGGTATGAACACTGAAGCAATGTAAGCGTCCTCATGAGCCGGTGTGTGAGGATGATCAAAAAAGACTGCTCGGTCAGCAGCCACACCTTGAAGATGCGTTTCGAGGGCCGCTTTTGTCTTTAGGTAACTCATTGATACCATACCTCAAACAAGACACCTGCTCCGTTGTCGAGAGAAGCCACCTGCTGTAATGTGAAACGGGTACCATCAATTTCCAACAGATCGCCGGGCACTGGTATGCAATCCTCACACTGAAGAAATGAGACGTTATAGGATTTATCTATAACCGGCCCTGTTTCCAAAAATGATTTCCCCTTGGGAGATTGCATCTTCAATAGGTTCACCGAAAGACGCGTTTCGCTGATAACTTCGGGAAGCCCCGGTGTATGGACGGCTACTGATGTTCGGATGATGCTGACGGGGATAACCATATCGCCAGCATTGGCAAAGACATTCCCCACGACCCGTTTAATGGTTTCACGCTTCATATTATCCTCGCATGATTTCAGGAGACTGCACACGCGCGCCAATTTGCATCAACAATTTGAAAACAAAGCTCGGCCTTCGCCCATTGCCAGAATAAACAAGCTCCAATGAGCCGATTTTTTCTTTCATGATCTGCCTGTTATCGAGGGGATTTTGCGGGTTTTCCAAAAGAGATGACGCAAGTTCCAGAACGGCTGTTGTAAGGGCATAGGGAAGCCCTGACAGGATCCGACCATCTTTATCTTTCACGCCAGAGCGCGGCCATTTCAAACCTTGGGCATATGAGAAAGGGAATCCAGAGTAGTCGTAAAAATCCACATAGGCACTTGCCTGTTTAAGTGCATTTTCCCGTTGCCCCGTACTGGCACTTTCCCAAGAACCAACAGATAAGGCTGTATAATGCGTATCTGCCTCATCTAACGAGATATAACTGAGCGCGCCGACGACACCAGCTCCTGTTTCAACAATTAGGGTCATGATTTGAGTTCCTGCATCAACAGTTGAGGAAAAAGGAGAGGAGATAATTTACTCCTCTCCAAGTCGCTAGCCGGCCAAACGAATTGCCAATTCAGGACGCACAAGTTTCACACCCCAAAGCAGATCAAATTCCCAAACTACCTGTTTATATTGGCGACTGACTTCCAAACGTAACGACAAACCTGTTTGTGGGTCAGTCATGGACATAATTTGGCTACCAAGACCGTCCCCAACTGTACTTTGGACCAACGGTCTATTGGCGAATGCAAAAGCATCGCGGTTAAAAACAAGGTTCACTTCATGGCTGCCCACAAACGTTAATTCGTCAGCATCAGCAACATCAGCGACAAGCGCTGGTGAGATGATCATCGTATAGACTCCACCACTTAGATCTGTGGCTGAATTCACAACATATTGCTGCGCTCCCCCTCCAATAGTGAAGACATCTCCTTCAATAGGGCTCGCTGAAAATCCGTCTGCTTTCAAGGTTTTACCTGATGATCCTGAGATATCAACTTGGATACTCCCAGAAGTAGCCGCGCCGGTTTCATGTCTCATGACATGATCATCACTAAACCAATTGATACCGAACTTACGGCCGATTTCACCTTCGATTTTTACCGAATTGTTGCCGGTTTTATCCACATCAGAAAATGATGCGAGGTCCAACGCATTTGCTTCCGCATCAAAGTTGAGAACGCCATAGCGGTTCTCTTTTGGTGCCCTTTGTTTAAGCAACATTTTACGAGCTGCAGTGGCATCGGTTGAATCTGTCTCAAACGGCGTTGTGCCTGCTGCGCCAACGACACCATAAATGCCTTTATATTGATTGTGAATGGTCTCGTTCACTGCATTGGCAAGCGCTCTGATAGCGGAACCCACTTGCATAGGAATGAAGTTCTCATGAGAGGATATCTCCATCATTTCCTTGTCGGTTAGATGGAAACTGGATTTCTTCCAATTATTAAGCTCGATTTGTATTTTTTCCATTTCAGAAGACGAAGATTCTGGAGGAACGCTCCCGGGCGTGACATCAGATGCCACAAGATCCGCTGGTAGTGGCACATCAATAGTGTCGCCTTTTTCCGCTGCTTCTGCACTAAAGCTACCATTTACTAATCGAGGCATGATGGCCTGTTCACGTAAAGACATTAGGCCACGCGCAAGGATTTTCGGCATAACTGCCGACACATCGTTCGTCATAGGTTTCTTCTCCGAAGATATTTAGCTGGGAAAGTTTGTAGGTTTGGGCGCCGCCCCTCTGCCTACAAAGATACGGTTATTTTACCGGCGGCGATTTCTTCAATCTTTGAATTGATCGACTTTTGATCTGTAGGATTTAGGTGGCGAGAGTTTCGCCCGCTTTGTACTGGGCTCATGCCGCCGCCAGTTACAGGGTTCGTATTGAACGCTGCTGAGAACGACGGGTCATCTTTCAGTTTAAGCACAAGATCTTCAACTGAAATAGGAAGCGTATCGCGATCCCCATCCACGATTTCTTTAGTTTCTTTAACTTGAACTTGACGCACGCCGTCAACGTTTAAAATTTCCAGAAAATTTAAAACATGTGGCTTTAAAAGCGCAATATTTCCTTTGGCTTTTGCGATGGCTTGGGTCGCTTTTTCTTCCATCATGTAAGTGCCATTTATTATGGATAAGGCTGATACTTCCTGATCTCGTGTTTCAAGTTGGCTGCCTAAATCACCAAGTTGTGTATTCAGGCTTTTTAATTTTTGCTCCAACTCATGGGACGTTTCAGCGTGTTCCCGGAAGCCTAGCAACGATTGCTGCAAGGCTCCATTTTCTTGCGTCAGTGTTTCAATAATTTTGTCATCCGTATCGGCTGTGAATTTCACTGCCAATTCTTCAATTAAAGAGCATCCTTCTTCAGTTGTCACATATAGGTTTTGAAAATTATCTGGAACATCATTTACGTGTTTTACATGAACGGGAAAATCAAACATATTAATCCTTTCATAAACAGTCGTTTATTTGAAACAGCCATTAAAGTGACCTAGCGCTCTCAAACCCCTGGAGCATTAAAGGCAAGGCTATCACTTACAATTCCGCGAGATATGACTTCTTTTTGGATATCCTGTTGGCTAATGACACCTGCTTTCCAAAGGGCGAGCAGGTCATTAATACCAGACGCATCTGTTCCGTTTTCGACATTAGAAAACTGCATCTTTAGAGCCCCGAAATGCTCAACACCACTCCACTTTGCAAACAACCGCAGCACTGAATTGAGACTGTCTTCCAATTCAGCTGTCATGGCTGCAATCGGGCTTAACGCATCATTGGCATCAATGAGCCGACCGGTCGCTGTTTCACTTCCCTGACCTTGTTCAAATTGAAGACCAAACAGGCGGATATTTTTTTCTAAATCAGCAAGCTCTCGTGCCCCGGCTTCAAGGGCCGCACCAGAACTTTCCACATAATAATATTTTCCATCAGGATCTGAAGTTGTCAGCACTTTATTTGGCCCAACTTCAATAGGACCGTCAATTTCCGGATCATACCCAGAGGCTGCCAATATAGGAAAGGATGCGACGTTTAACGCATTCCGTTGATCTGACCGAATTTGATAATGCTCCAAGTTCAAATAAGCGAGGTCCTCCAATGGCGGAACAGCTTCCATATATCCCGTTCGATTGGAATATAGCGTTACCAGTGGGATCTCCCCGAGGCTATTTGCGCCATCATCGATGGTCTGCCAATCGCCCTTTTCAGTTTCTTCAAGCAAAAACCAATGATTGGGTTCAAGCACCCTAATACGCTCTCTATTTTCTTCACTAAAGCCTTGATAATCACGGTTCTTTTCCCGAATTCGAACTTGAGACAATTTCGGAACAGCCGATCCCTCATCCCACTGAACTGCGATGACCTGTTCCGCGGGAATATGAACTGCATAGGGACGAATAATGCTCTCGTTTCCCTGTGCCGTTTTATTTTGATCCGGAAAATCCACTAGCACATATGACAGCCCTGAGACGAGAGCATCTTCAAACCAGCTTTGCGCGAAGGCATTTAGGCCGCGCCCCATCAGATCAATATTCTTAAAATTATTTTGAATAGATGAAGGTAGATCGGTGCTCGGCATTACCGGGTTTGCGAATACTCGTCCTACAATCTTTTGAACAGTCCGTCGATAGTAGTTTCGAAGAACTGCTCGTTTGGCCCGTTCGTTATATACAGCAGGGTTTTCTGCAGGATGCCGTGGAAGATAAACATTGCCTGCTTTTTTCATTGCAGGTGTGCCCCCCATCAATGCGCGTGGTAGTGCCCATTTAGCAGCCATTTCATCGTAACTTGTGGAAGTTATTGATGGATCTATCATGAATACATTTCCCGTTGTGATGTTCGTTTTCTGTCCCGAAGAGCGTTAAAGGCGTCAACAACTGCATCTACTTGATCGTCGTACCGGCCGTTTGGAAAAGCCTGTAATTCGTTTAAAAAGGCGTCATTCCAGTTCCCTTTTATCAAAAACACATTTCCGCTTTCAACTTGCGATGAAAAAGCTGCGGCTCTCGTAACCTTACTTCCCGTTACAGGCTTGGCGATCACCCGGTATCCACTGAGCAATCGTGTCAATGATTGGGCTTGCGCCTTCCCTGCCTGACCCGGATCTTGCGGCAGGGCAATCGACACAGAAGTACCATCCAACGCCGCCAACCGGGACATTCTCTCTTCTACTTCCCGTGGGGATCCTTTAAACCGTTCAACATGTTCAACATAATATCTCCCTGATTTATCGACACTTACCCGGACGCCAACACTAAAATCTCCCGTTGTCTTTTTTTCATCTAAAGTACCGGTAGCTGCCAAATCCCAGCCGCGAACCGAATTCACTGTTTCTGGTGCAACTCCCACCACAGGAAACCAGCTTGGCTGAAAATACAGGCCGCCAGCGGGCCGAATGTTCCAGTTTCCGTTTAAAAGTCGTTCCCGTTCTACTTGATCAAGGGCCGCTAAATTGGATTTGTAGCCTTTGTCTTTCAATAACAAAATTTTGTTATCATCTATGGATGCGGCAACGAAAGTCAGAGATTTGGGAATTTGATCTGTCTGCAGTTTTGTCAACGCGTCTGATTTACTTTGCCAATTCAACTCATCTCCATCTCGAAAGAACCACCGCAGCACCCCTGACCGATCACCCTCCGCCAGACCTGTTTTTGGATTGATCCACCAACTAACCAGAGGCGCAACCCAACTATCTGCATCTGGGTTACATGTAGCCCGTACATATGGAGAAATACCGGATGTGGATCGATTACGACTTAACAGATAAAAGAACTGTTTTTCCGTAAAATGAGTAAGTTCATCAAAGCCCAAATAGGTAATTTCAGTCCCTTGCCAGTCATATCGGTTCTTTTCATGTTCCATGTAACCAAAGCTGATAGTTGCGCCAGACGGAAAACGCCACAAAAGATCGGTTTCTTTGGCTTCTCCACCGACTTTTCCGTAAAGTTGCCGTGACGTATCCCAGAGACCACCTTCGTTCCGTATTTGCTTACTTGTTCTGCGAAAGATGACAGCTCTAAATTTCGGATTATGAATATGTCTAAGTGGTTCCAGTAAAAGCGCATAACTTTTACCGCCCCCCGCAGCTCCGCCGTAAATAGCAATGTCTGCATTTGAAGCCAGAAAAATTTCCTGGGGTCCACTTTGTGGTTTAAGGGCGACCATTCTCAGGCAAGTAAATCTTAGCCCGGAACAATGATTTTTTCGATTTTTCGCCTTTATCGAATTTTGAACTTCCGTAGAAATTGGGTGCGAAATGCTCCATCAACCATTTGCGCGTATCAATTCGAAGCTTGGAGCGAGCGACATTCTCTCTGCAATCGGTTTTAATATCTTCAAGGTTTTCATTTTTATCAGTATTGTCGGCGATCTGTACGATTTCTCCGGCAAACAGGTCTGCTAAAAAATGACGAACTTTTTTTTCGTCTTTCTTTTTGAATGCAACCCCTCTTAGAGCCAGCAAA
>CAJXWA010000009.1 GCA_913062525.1 uncultured Alphaproteobacteria bacterium
CGGGGTGGAGCAGCCCGGTAGCTCGTCAGGCTCATAACCTGAAGGTCGTAAGTTCAAATCTTACCCCCGCAACCAAACACATAAAACGCCGTGCTCGGATAATGAGCGCGGCGTTTTGTCGTTAACAAATGTTCTTGGAAACCACCAATGTTTTAGGTTTCTATATGGGCTTTGGTGATTTAGTTTGAGGTCTAAACATTTATACAAGACGCGCTATGTAGGATCCCATGATAAAAATCGACTCCCTTTTTGTTACTCGCCTCTATCGGTCTTCTCTGTCTGAGTTTACTGAGGGGCCGGATGCTGTTGAACTTGAAAACTCTTGCCTGTCTATTGCTGACGATGATCAAGCTGGACAGGCGTGGTGCGAGGAAAATGATTATCCCGGTTACACCAGCTATGCCTCATTGGACGATCTGGCTTGGCGTTTTCCGATCTTCAAAGATCTGGTCAGCGTTCTTGATAAGCATGTGGCCGCATTCGTTAAAGACCTCCAATTCGATCTGGATGATAAAAAACTAAAGATGGATAGCATGTGGATCAATATTTTGCCTGAAGGTGGCTCGCATACATCACACATACATACGCATAGCGTGATCAGTGGTACCACTTATATAACCATTCCCAATGGAGCTGGCGCTATCAAGTTCGAAGACCCACGATCTGCGATGTTGATGGCAGCACCTGAGCGCAAAATTGACGCCCGAAACGAACTGCGTAAGTTCATCAGTATTGCGCCGAAGGCGGGCGAGATTTTACTTTGGGAAAGCTGGTTACGCCATGAGGTCTCTCTAAACAAAGCCGAAGAAGAACGCATCAGTGTCAGTTTCAATTACGGCTGGGAGTGATTGACGGTCTGTTTGTATAAACAGTTAGATTGCTGGTCTCGAGGGCTTCCGTTAGTTGAAGTATCCTAGAAACAAATGTTTAACGACGCCGTGCCCACTTCTGGGCTCGGCGTTTTGTCGTTAACCGGTGTGAGTTCGAGCCGTGATAATCGTCATTGCCAGTTTCTCGAACTCCGCTCGTCGGCTCGACGCTGCGCGCCAAACCAGGCCAATGGTTCTAAACGGTTGATTGTTGAGGGGGATCAGTGAAATGTTTTTGGTAGGCATAAGCCCGCTTTCGCTAACTAGCTTTGGGATTAAGGTAACACCGAGGTTAGATGCAACCATTTGAACTAATGTCGCCAAACTTGTTGCCCCAAATTGGGCGCGGTTTGCCCTATCTCCCAAACTGCATGCATCGAGGGCATGGTCACGGAGACAATGCCCGTCTTCGAGGAGAAGCAAAGATTGGCCGAGCAGATCTTTGTTGTAGACTATCTGGCGCCTTGAAAGCTCATGTTTCGATGTACAAGCAAATTGGAATTCATCGTCAAATAGAGGATGAACCTCTAGTCCGTCAATATTATAGGGAAGGGCAATAATTGCGATATCCAATTGTCCCTCATGAAGTTTTGATAAAAGCAGATCAGTTTGTTCTTCGCGGAGTAGGAGCTGCAGCCCTGGATATTCTTGAGTAATGGCGGGGACGATGTCATGAACGAGGTAAGGCCCAACAGTGGGAATGATCCCCATCTTCATTATACCTGTCATTGGTAGCTGATGAGTGCGGGCGAGATCAATAATGTCTTCCGCTTCCGTAATAAGGCGTCGAGCCCGCTTGGCAACCTTATGGCCGAAGTCCGTGATAAGCACTTGACGTTTCGTGCGTTCCGCTAGGTTAGATCCAAGCAGTTCTTCTAAATCTCGTATTCCGGCGCTCAACGTTGAGGGTGTGACGTTGCAAACTTTGGCCGCTTTACCAAAATGCTCTTCGTCAACCAGGGCGATGAGATATTCCAGTCGCTTCAGGGAGGGGAGCGTTTTCATGTCTGCTTTTCTATAATTCGGATTTTACACACTATATACCAATTTTGTATCGTTTTACAATATTATGTAGTGCTCCTATTTTGTTTTCAAGCAGATCGACTATTTAATTCAGTAAGGGATAGCAAGATGAATGTAGATATGAATATCGGTATCGAAAATAACGATAGGGAAGCCATCGCAAAGGGTCTCTCAAAACTTTTAGCAGACAGTTACACACTCTATCTTAAAACACATAATTTTCATTGGAATGTGACTGGACCAATGTTTTCCAGTTTGCATTTGATGTTTGAAACTCAATATACGGAATTGGCAGTGGCGGTTGATGATATTGCTGAACGTATTAGAGCCCTTGGATTGAAGGCGCCGGGCTCTTACGCACAATTCTCAAAACTTACGACCATCAAAGAAGAGGAGGGAAATCCAAAAGCAGAACAGATGATTTTACAGCTGATCAGGGATCACGAGTTGGTCATTAGAACTGCAAGGGAGGTCTTTCAGTTAGCGGATGAAGCTGGTGACGAGCCAACAGCGGATTTGCTAACCCAGCGCATGCAGCTACATGAGAAAACAAACTGGATGCTGCGAGCCACCATTGAGTGATTTTCAAACAACATTTATCGACCACCAAATTTACAAAGAGAGGATCAAGAAATGAGTAAAAAACTGACAACCAATGCAGGTGCGCCCGTTGTTGATAATCAAAATGTCATGACCGCTGGTCCGCGCGGTCCACAGTTGTTGCAGGATGTTTGGTATTTGGAAAAGCTCGCCCATTTCGACCGCGAAGTCATTCCAGAACGCCGGATGCATGCTAAAGGTTCGGCGGCATACGGGACCTTCACAGTAACCCATGATATTACGAAATATACGCGCGCTAAGATATTCTCTGAAATCGGCAAGAAAACAGATTTGTTTACTCGTTTTACAACGGTTGCAGGGGAACGTGGTGCTGCTGATGCGGAGCGTGATATTCGCGGTTTCGCAGTTAAATTCTATACAGAAGAAGGTAATTGGGATTTGGTCGGTAATAATACACCCGTATTTTTCCTGCGCGACCCTATGAAATTCCCAGACCTTAACCATGCCGTCAAGCGGGATCCGCGCACGAACATGCGGAGTGCCAAAAACAATTGGGACTTCTGGACATCATTACCAGAAGCATTGCATCAGGTGACAATCGTTATGAGTGACCGCGGGTTGCCTGCGACTTATCGCCATATGCACGGATTTGGGAGCCATACTTTCAGCTTCATTAATGCTCAAAACGAACGGTACTGGGTCAAGTTTCACTTTAAATCCCAACAAGGGATCGAAAACCTGACCGACCAACAAGCAGAGGTATTGATTGGCAAGGATCGGGAAAGTCATCATCGGGATCTTTATGAGAGTGTCGAAAACGGTGATAACCCAAAATGGACTTTGCAGGTTCAAATTATGCCAGAAGCAGATGCCGGTAAGGTGGCATACAACCCATTTGATCTAACGAAGATCTGGCCGCATAGCGATTATCCCCTGCAAGACGTTGGCGTCATGGAGTTGAACCGAAACCCTGATAACTACTTTGCTGAAGTTGAACAGTCGGCATTTAATCCTGCAAGCGTTGTTCCTGGAATTAGTTTCTCTCCCGACAAAATGTTGCAGGGACGCTTGTTCTCATACGGTGATGCTCAGCGGTATCGTCTTGGTGTGAACCATCATCTGATCCCAGTGAATGCGCCGCGGTGTCCGACTAATAGCTACCATCGGGATGGAGCCATGCGAGTGGACGGAAACTTTGGATCTAAATTAGGGTACGAGCCAAATGATCAAGGGGAATGGGCCGAACAACCGGACTTCAGCGAACCACCACTTTTGCTTGATGGTGATGCCGCTCATTGGAACCACAGAGTGGATGAGGATTATTATAGCCAACCTGGAGATTTGTTTAGATTGATGACGGCTGATCAACAGCAGGTACTATTTGAAAATACCGCACGATCTATGGGCGGTGTACCCAAGGAAATTCAAATGCGGCATATTAATAACTGCTTGAAGGCCGATGTTGCCTATGGCGAGGGCATTGCTAATGCACTTGGGATAACACTGTAATTCTCAACACAAAACTAACAGAACCCTCTGAATTCTCTACACAGAGGGTTCTGCCATATGCGGAGAATTAAAATGAAATTTCGCAGCTTAGGTGAAATCCATCAATCCAATAATGCGATGCTCTTGATTAATGCTGTAACTGGACTGCCTTTTGTCAGAGCAAGGGCTTCGAAAGATTTCCGGGTGATCCGCGCTATAATCTTTGCGCCGCCTTCTTTTTGTCCGAGCTCAAGAAAGACAGTGGCTTGAAACTCACCCATGGGCTGGATGCTGATCACTCGCGCTTCAATGATATTTTGGATACTGAGTTGGTCAGGGAGGGGACCTTGACAAAGGCCAACGTCTGAGGCGGTAACGCGTAATCTATGGGCACTTCCCAGCGGGCCAACTGTCCCCGGGACAATCATTTCCGCACCAGCAATAGAAAGTGTGGTTAAACCGTATTTTTCATCGTATTTTACAACAACCCCTTCAATCAATGCTGCGGCTTCTGGCGCCCGAGAAAAAGGGAGTTCTGGATTGTTAAGGAGGTCAATGAGTGCACCAGATGTACTAACACTGCCACCTTCCATAAAAACCATATGATCGGCAAGACGTTCAACCTCAGCCATGTCATGGCTGACGTATAAAATGGGGATTTCCATGCGTTCGTGCAGGCGTTCAAGGTAGGGCAATATTTCGTTTCGGCTCGCGTGATCAAGCGCAGCAAGCGGCTCGTCCATAAGAAGGATCTCAGGGGCTGATAGGAGTGCCCGGCCAATGGCGACGCGTTGGCGTTCCCCTCCTGATAGGTTTTGCGGGGATCGGTTCAAGGGTTTGTTCAAACCAAGAAGGTCTATGACATTATCCAGAGACAAATGTGTGTTTGGCGCTTTATAGCGCCTTTGTCCATAAGTGAGATTGCCACTTACGGAAAGATGATTGAAGAGACTGGCTTCTTGGAAAACATACCCGATTGGGCGTTTATGAGGCGGGAGAAAGATTTTCTGATCCTGCCACACTATGCCGCCCACTGAAAGGGATCCATTAGTTAGTTGGTCTAATCCTGCAATACATCGAAGCACTGATGTTTTCCCGCAGCCCGACGGGCCAAAAATTGCAGTGACACCGTGCGATGGTATTGAAAATTGTGCGTTTAGGTTGAAGTCACCGACTTTACCGCTGAAACTTGCGTCAATAGTGCTCATGTCAGTCTATTTCTCATTCTTTTTTCAGCAACGGACATAATCAAGATAACAAGAAAGGAAAAGAGCAACATTCCTGCCGCAAGAATATGGGCCTTGTCCCACTCTAACGTTTCAACAAAATCATAGATGGCAACCGATAACACTTTGGTTTCCCCCGGAATATTGCCGCCAATCATCAACACAACGCCAAATTCGCCCATTGTGTGTGCAAAGCCGAGCACTGCACCTGTTAGCAAACCAGGGCGGGCAAGTGGGAGCGCGATGGTAAAAAAGGCATCAAGTGGAGACGCTCGCAAAGTGGCAGCAACCTCTAAGGGGCGTTCCCCAATGGCTTCAAACGCGTTACGGACAGGTTGGACGACAAAAGGCAGGGAGTAGATAACTGAGCCGACAACCAGACCGGCAAATGTAAAGGGCAGAGTGTGCCCAAATATGGCCTCAGCAAACTGCCCCACCGGGCTTGATGGTCCCAATATCAAAAGGAGGTAAAACCCAAGGACAGTTGGTGGCAAGATCAAAGGTAGTGCAACTACAGCACCGACAATTTCTTTCCATTTCGCGCGTGAGCGGGTAAGCCACCACGCTATGGGCGTCCCAATTAACAGCAGTAGAAAGGTTGTAATCGTTGCCAGTTTTAAGGTCAGTATGACCGCTTCCCACATTGTATCGTGCTCCGAATTTGAGGGCTGAATTTACGTTTTAAAAATGCTAGTTGGCACCGTAGCCGTATTTTTCAATTACTCTGCGTGCCTTTTCGCTTTTGAGGAATTTATAAAACGCCGAGGCTATTGGGTTTGTCTCTCCTCGTCTTAATAAAATGGCGTCTTGCTTGATCTGCGTATAAAAATGTGACGGGATGATCCAGCTTGACCCCTCTGAAATATTTTTGATCTGGGAGAGGGCTGCAAAACCCATTTGAGCATTACCAGTGAACACAAATTGAAAGGCTTGCGCAATATTACTGCCTTTAACAATTTTGTCTTTTACATCGGTATAAATGCCAAGCTTCATTAAGGTTTCGACAGCGGCTCTGCCATATGGGGCTGTTTTTGGATTGGCGATTGCCAGCCGATTAAATGCTGCAGGATTACTCAAGACCTCTGCATTATTGTCTATCAGATCAGGGTCAGCACTGTAGAGAGCAATTTTGCCCAAAGCGTAAGTGAAACGAGTTCCGGGGATACTTAGTCCATCAGTCTCTATTTTTTTGACTGTCTGGGTATCGGCCGAGAGGAAAACCTCAAAAGGGGCACCGTTGGTGATTTGAATATAAAGTTTTCCAGTTGAGCCAAAACTAAGCAGGGCCCTGTGGCCGGTTTCCTTCTCAAACGCCGAGGCAATTTCTTTACCGGCAGACGTGAAGTTAGAAGCCATGGCCACATAGGTTACATTGGCTGTATTGCCATGGGCTGTTGGAGATGACGATGCGGCCGCTAAAAACACTGCAATGCAAATTCCGGCACTAATTGACGCTTTAATCACAGTCTTTAAAAATTCCATTCTTGGCATAGTCCACACCCGAAATCGAACCGAAATTTTCAACTTTAATCAACAAGCCGAAGCGTTCTTTTCTGGCTCGCGCCTCTTGAGAAACAGTTAATTCATGGTTGCAGTCAGCTCTTATGCTAGGCACTACCACCCCATTGTTATGTCGTTAAAGTATATAACCATAAGCGTTATGTAAAAGAGTATTCTAACGCTTATGGGGCTTGGCTATCGGGAAAATCGTTTTGGTGTTGGAACTCTTCTTGAATGCGTTTTAATTCCTGAATGGCTCCCGTGATATTCTCACCGTTCAAAATGCTGACCTTAACAAACTCGCCGGTTCGGGTCATCAACGCGCCGTTTGTTGATCTGCGGCCCTTAACGTTTATCAGTTTGTAAGTATCAACAGGTCTGGAAAACCCTTTAGGAGTAATGGAGGATGCTTTTTCAAATTCCCCATGATTTTTGAGTAATGTATAAGAGGTTTCACTGATCAAAATCGTATCAGGCTTTGTGGCGCTTTGAAGGCGCGCAGTTAAATTTACGGGGCTTCCAAGAATTGTATATTCTAAACGTTGCTCTGATCCGAAGTTGCCAACGGTGCAATATCCGGTATTTATTCCCATGCGCACCTGAATGGGTTTGGATATACCCTTTTCAACCCATAGGTCCTGTAGTTCCGCCACTCGCTCTCGCATTCGAAGCGCCATATTGGCACATTTTAGAGCATCTTCGGCTTCGCCATCAGATTCAGGGTCCCCAAAGAATACAAGAATTGCATCCCCAATAAACTTATCGATGGTACCGCCATATTCCAAAGCGATTTTCGACATTTCGCTTAAATAGGTATTGATAACAAAGGCAAGTTTTTCAGGCTCCATCCCGTCACTGATCTCTGTAAAACCAACGATGTCGGAGAAAAATATTGTTAAATTTTTACGAGTGAGATTATTCGCTCCGTTATTTTCGTTGGAAAAAATGGATTGGTAAATTTGGGGAGATAGATATTTTGCAAGCCGGGTTGCAAGTTCTTCCAATCGGGTGGATTTTTCGACGATTTTTTCCTGATCCTTGATCCTCTCGTCTATTAGACGATCCCGCTCAACACTGAGTTCGTATTCTTTTGTTCGGTCAACAAATTGACCTTGGATCCCATTTAGGTAAGAAAAATTCGGATCTTCTGTATAAGTCGCTAACAGAGAGAAAACTCGTTTTTCACCATTTTGGGTCACAAATATTTCTGGAATTAAAACATGCCTGTCTTGTTTCAGCTTTGTTTCGAAGTTTTCAATTTCTTCCGGAGTTACCCCTAATTGTCCCAAAATGTCGAGGAAATGCAGGTTCTCGACATTTCCAAGTATTGGGAAGAATGAGAGAAAGTTCTCGTTGGTTCGAAGGACTTTGAGGTCAGTGTTGGCAAAAAATGCTGCCGTAATAGCGTTTCGAAAATTGAAAAAGCTGAGATCAATAATATTGGGTTGGCTAAAAAAGCTTTCCAGATTCATAATACGCTCCAAATATTTTAAACAGGACTTATCGTACTGACTTTTGGGGAGCTAGAGCTTAATTGACATAACGGTTTTGTGATACACCTAATTTTCTGAAGTGTGAGGCACAAAATCGGGGGCTAGCTTTCGAAAAATTCCGTGCAGTACCCCCGAAACATTAACTTATTTAGATTGCAAAAACTCTAATTTAAGGCCCTTTGCCGTGCTTTTGGGGAAACCTTTCCAATAGGAATGCTCAGCCTTTAAAGATCCGTCTTTTTCTTTAGCATAAACACCATCAGCGGCAACTGGAACTACATCCAAATATTCTTGCAAAGAGCCGTTACCCTTAAGATGCTTTCCAAAATAGGCGGTCGTAAAATGTTGAGCGATGTTATTCATCCGAAGGGTATCCCAAACAGGATCTGCATAGTGATTGAACGGCGCGTATTTGAGAACTTCTGAGAATTTCCACGATTCAACCGGTGCCGGAATAGGGGCCGCAGCATTATGGTTTGCATTTTCAAATGTGAGCAAATAACGATCTGTATTTGCTGCGTTTTCATAGATCGCACGTGTCCCTTTTTCATAACCGGAGGTATCATCAACACTACCTGCGATGAAGAACATAGGGACGCGGATGCCAGCGAGGCCGTTCGCATCCCAAAAACCGCGTTCCATTCCCCATGGCGCGATTGATACGATCGCTTTGAAACGATCATCCATCAGTGCTTCATGTTCTTCGCTGCCCGCTACCAAACGTTCAAGGGTACCGTCTGGAGCTGCCCAGGAAATTTTGGTACTAGCTTCAGTTACACCGCCGCCAGCTGTAATGACGGAGCCGTAAGCACCCATAGAATAGCCAATGAGGCCTGTTTTAGACGTGTCTACGATACCAGACAAAAAACTGTCCGATGATTTTCCGAGGCGTTCAATTTCATTAAGAACAAATTTTTGATCGAGGGCACGATTAACAAGAGTGCTACCGAAAACTGTTTTGTCACGGTAGATACTGTCGGTGTGATCGATAGCCGCTACGACATAGCCTTTTGATGCGAGATTTTCGCCCAAATGGCTCATAAGAAAACGGTTTCCAGGATAACCATGAGACACAATAATCAATGGGTTTGATGTCCCTGATTTTGCAGGAGGTGCATTTCGAACAGCTTGCCCCTGAAGATTTACTTTAGTTACGCCATCACGAAGATAAACGCCCTCATAAGTACCACCAGTTTTATCAGAACTGGATGGGTACCAGACTTCTACAGTTAAAGGGCGGTCGTATAAGGGATGATCTTCGCCGGCCTTTACGTTTACGATATCAATCTGTTGTTTGTTAGTGAGGTTGAGGGTTCTAACACCGACGTGACTGTCGCCGGGAGCGGCCAGTTCTGGCGCATCTGGTCGAAGTCCATCAACTCGATTTTCAGCTGCAATTGCTGTTGCGCTCATAAGTAGCCCTATTGTCGCAAGAATAGTTGTTTTTAGCATGATTATACCACCTTGAATTTACGTAGAAGCAGATTAATCATTTCATGGTTGATAAAATTTTACGACAAGAATTTTTCGGTTTGAGAAAACAAGAGAGTCCGTTATCCGATTTTATCACTTCAGATAATATCGGATAACGTTAGCTTTTCTAGACTTTTAAAGAAAGCTCTGAGCTTATCCTGCGCGGACTTGCATGATAAAGCGATTGACTTCTTTATCGAGTTCACTGGCCTCGCTCGCTAGCTTGCCCGCTACAGTTTGAACTTCACTTGCTGAGTTTCCTGTTAAATCGGCATTTTGATTAACTGATGTAATATTATTGGAAACTTGCAGGGCACTATCCGCGGCCTGCTGGACGTTTCTACTGATTTCGTTCGTCGCGGTGCCTTGTTCTTCAACAGAATTAGAAATGGTCGTTGCAATGCTGTTGATCCTGCCAATAGTCTCGCTGATACCACCAATTGCTGTAACGGCTTGACTGGTTTCATTTTGAACAGACTTAATTTGGGTAGTGATTTCTTCTGTGGCTTTTGCCGTTTGGGTAGCAAGGTTTTTAACTTCACTTGCGACAACAGCAAACCCTTTACCCGCATCACCGGCACGGGCTGCTTCAATTGTTGCGTTAAGTGCTAGTAGATTTGTTTGGCCCGCAATGTCACTGATTAAATCAACAACGTCGCCAATTTTCGCGGCCGCATCGTTCAGGCTTGTGATCATTTTGTTTGACCGTTCTGCCTCTGATACGGCTTCACCCGCGATAGTGGCTGCTTGACCTGCTTGCAAACTGATTTCATTGATAGATGCAGAGAGCTCTTCAGTCGCGGCAGCAACAGAATTAATGCTGTTACTAGAAATTTCCGATGCAGAAGCCACTGTTTGCGACAGCGATAATGTCTCTCCCGCCGAATTTGTCATTGAGGTTGAAATGCTTGTCATTTCGGTGGTCGCATTTGAAAAACGTTCTACAAGATGTTTTACGCTGCCTTCAAATTCATCGGCAAGGCGGCCCATTTCTGCGCGTTTAGTATTTTCCGCGTCTTCCGCAAATCGCTCTTTTTCTTCCTGTGCTTTGCGGTCGTTCTCAATGTTTTCTCGAGTTTGCTGTTCTTTTTCAGTTTCGCGCGTTTTGCGGCGCTCCTCTTCAGTTTCGCTGGCCAACTTTGCAGCCCGCGCTGTATCTCGGAAGCCTACAATAGCGTGCCCCAGTCTTGCAATTTCGTCTTTTCCTTCTCGATAGATGCTGGAATCTAGATCACCTTCAGAAAGTTTTTGTGCGGATTCGACCATCATCATTAATCGTTTCACGATGTTACGGGCTATGTATAACCAACCGATTCCAATTGCAATGAGGACAGCGGCTATAGCTACAATGGCTAAAGCCATTTTCGATTGTTCAGCAAGCACCGTGTTTTCTGCATTCACGATTTGCATGGACTCCTCAATGTTGCTGACAAATCCGTTAACCTCGTCTGATAATTGTTCTGCACTCAGTCGGCTCTCTGAAAGGAACTGATGAGTTGTCGCAATAGTAGTAAGTTCGTTGGTTCGGATCTTGAAAATCAATTCATCACTGGTGCCCTTTGCTCCGATGACCAACAGAGTTTCGAAAAGCTCCTCAAGAGGTGCCGATGCTTTTGTATTGCCAATTTTACTAATTTTTGAAACGGGGGTCGCCATGCTGGATATGTTGGCAAGGAAATCTCCCGAAAGCTTGGCTACCCCTTGAATGTTGTCGGCAAGGGCACCTTCAGCGAGGAGACTAATCAACAAGTATCCTGAACTTTGAACATTGAGAACATTTTCCTGCATGGCGATCAAGTCTCTGTTCGTACCAAAGTACTCATCGATGGAGTATTCCGGCTCTGATCCAGTCAGCGCTGTTTTGACAGTGTTCTCCATCAACTCCTCTAAGGAGTCATTGTTGTCGAACAATTTTCGCCGAAGGGGAATGAGAAGCGGCCATGCGCCTTTTTTTAAAGTTTCTCTTAGTGTTGCTAGTTGTTTGAGCCGTTCCCGCCTTAAATCAGTTAAGCGCAAACGTTCTTTAACACTATCATCCAATCCCACGATGAGAGGTTCCAATTCCCGCAAACTGGCTTCAATATTCACAAGGGCAGGAGCGCCGGGAACAAGTGTATTCAATTCTTTGAGGCGATTTTTGGCCGTTTGTATTGAAGACGTGAGCGTATCAATTCTCTCTTGCCGCTCCTCATTTGATTGCGCGGTGCCCAATTGCGGGGCAATGGCAGTAATAAGGGCTGTATCATTTGCCAGCTTTAAGGCTTTGGTAATCGAAGGTACTTCAGTATCAGTAGTTTTGTTTTGGGCATCAGTCAATGTTCCAAAGGCCATCCAACTAATGACACTGATGACAATCGTTAGTACTGTAACAATGGAAAACGCTGAAATAAGCCGGGCCCCAATACCAAATTTTGAGTATTGTTTTTCTGTGGTGTCCGATTTTGGCGACTTTTTTATCATGTTTTGTATTTTTTTGAACATTTGATCTTAGCCGCATGAACGGCTCCCCTAACAACCAGTATTTTGTAAAGACCATATGAGGTCACCGTTAAGAAAACCTTTCATGTGATCATCATTATGAAAGATTTTAAGGATGGATCGATGGTGGAGCTCCAAGTGACCATCAGTTCAAACGTTTGAACAGGTTTCCGTGCAAGTTGGTGCCGCTGTCCCGCTTGTAGTTCGTAATCACTTTGGGTATATGTGATCCTTGTTTTATGTGATCACAGTTCGACGGTTGTCGGAAATAACTCAAAAGTGATCTAGATAGATGGATACGGCTAATGGATTTTTCTTTTCAGTTGCATAGTTTTCGGCGGGACGTCTCAAATTTTTCTATTTTGAAATACAGAAATTTTGAAGGCTACCTCGTTACTGGCCAACATTCGGGTACCCATTGGCTTAAATATATGTTGAGTTGCGCTATCGCTCATCAAATTGGTCGGCCGATACCCGCTCATACTGAGAATTCAAACAGCAACGATTTTATTGGACATCCAAAACATAAAAGAATGTACCCAGAAGCACCGCGAATTGCGAGCACTCACCAAATTCCACATCGCTTGTATGATTCCCGCATTTTTCGAAGTGTGGCATATACACCGCCCACAGCAGTGTTAGTCCGGGATATGCAACACGCGCTGGTTTCTTATTATGAAAAGTGGCGATTAAAGCTTGATATGCCTTTTAGCGAGTTCTTGAAAGGCGATAAAACAGGCCATAATCACTGGGCAGATATTTGGTGGCATATTCGCTTTTATAATCGGTGGGGACGTACTATGGAGCGTTTTCCAGATTCAACATTTTATATGAACTATGAAAACCTAAGAGAACGTTCAGCCGCAGAATTACATCGTATTTTCAAGCACTTTAATGTGGAAATAAGTGATGAAAGCATTGAGTTTGCTATTTTTGAAAGTTCACGTGAAAAAATGGCCGCTAAAGCCGGTGTAGAACAAGAAGCTGGAAATGGTCAGTTCGTTCGATTTGATAAACGAGATCCGCTGGAATGGTATTCTCATGAGGATACCCAATTCTTCAAGGATACAATCAACGAAAATTTGGAATATTTCTACGGGTACGACTATTTGAACCGATAGTCGGATTATTTTAGTCCATGTGTTCCTGGGTAGCTGGATTTAGGCGGTGATTGCCAATTGGTTAGGTGATCACTCTCACATTTATAAATTTCAACGTTTAAGGCGAAACATGAGGCAGCCTCGCTTGAGTGGCTGCTGCTGCAATCTCCTCCGGGGCAAGTTGATAGGGCTCCAAGAAGGTCGATTTCTGCAAAAAATTCTAAGTAATCTCCTTTTCGCACCGGGCTGGCTTTCATAAAATATTGATGGGTGTCTTGTGTGAAACCTGTACACATAAAGACATTTAGAACATCGTGAACAAATGGTTCAGCTTGCACTAGTGAGATATTGCGATCTGCGGCCAGCGCTCGTGTCAGGTTCGAATGGCAGCAATAATGATAATCTTCGCTGCCAAGAACTGCATTTGTATAGGGATCACATCTTGTGCCGATGACATCATGGACACTGCCCCCAAACTCATCCCATCCATACCAATCCAAGGTATCGTGGGTTAGTGTTGCCATGGGGCGCATATGGGGAAGGTTACTCCAAAGTTGGTCACCTGTACTCACGTGTGTGCCGTGGAGCGCGCGGGTTTTGCCGCTAAAAAATCTCTCGTCAAGATTATCCGCACACCAAAGATTCAGATCGCCAACTTGCGGCCCATCTGGACAGGTAATTCGGAAAAAATGTCCAGCAGGTACGGTAAATATTTTAGCATCCCTTGGGGGAATTGTAATTTCCTCTTGTAGGATTAAATTTTCGCGCGCTTGAGCATAAATGTCCATGGCCGGCCGGGGGAGGGTCGTAATAGGATAGCAGACGACTGGAGGAACAGAGCGGCGGACTTTAGCATCTACCGGAGTTTTGGTTTGAGGTTGGTATTTCATAATGGGTCATTTCCAATTATCTGTTCCGCAGGTGTAGAATTACTGAACGGAGCCCTCCCTGCCAACGAGGGTTGGCAAGGAGCTCATCGTCACACTGCTGCAATAACCATAATCTCTACATTGTAATCGGGTGTTGCGAGACGGGCTTCGCCGCAGGCCCGTGCCGGGGTGTTCTCTTGATCCACCCAGTTATCCCAAACCAGATTCATTTCGTCAAAATCATCCATAGAGGATAGCCAAATCGTCGTCTGCAGTATTTTTGATTTGCTGGACCCAGCTTCGCTAAGCAATTTATCGACTTGAGATAATATTGTGGCGGTTTGTTCTGTAATTGATTTTCCTGGAGATCCAACTTGGCCAGCCAGCCAAACCGTCCCATTATAAATGACGGCTTGGCTCATTCGTGGGCCTGATTTTAACCGTTTGATTTCTGACATTGAATTGATCCTTGCTTCAGTTGATTGGGGCATTGAAAAATATTTTCTTTCCCGTGAGCCTATCTTACTTAAATCCTGGATTAAAGCATTCAAAGAACGCTCGCAGAATTAAAAAATTCACCGAAATAATTGTATAAATGTTTAAATATTAGAGGATGCTTTACCTAATGTTAAGAACGGATACTTAGCATGGTGATCGGGTTTAACAATTTACTGTGAGAGCCTGATTCTTGCACGGAGGAGTTAGCCATTGAAAGCCACTTGTCGTTTGAACGGGCTCGTATGCAATCTCTCATTATCGATGAGCAGCTAATGTCATTGTTTCAAAATATAACGCAATTTTGGGGAAGATCACTTAGAAATAGGTTGTTACTTTGGGTCGTTGTTTTTCAAGCGCTCATGCTTACTATTGTTGGAAGCCTTCATATTGAAAACCAGCATTCTTTTTTCAAAGATATAAGCCTTACTCAAGTTCAAGGTCTCGCGATCTCACTGGCCATAAGCAGTGAAAACGGGGTGGGAGCAAATGATACAGAAGCATTGAATATTGCTTTAAAAGCCCAATCTCACTATCCAAACATGGAAACGGCTATGGTTTTCACTAAAGATGGTGAAATTCTGGCTCATAATGAAAGTAATGTGGTCGGGACTTCCATCGAGAAGAAATTGAGTGATTATCTGCAGACGTCAGGTGCTGAAGTCCAAGTTTTACAAAATACAGATCAAAGAGTAGAGATTGTCGCCCCCGTTATGTTGCGTAATTTGCATATCGGGTGGGCTCGAGTGAGTGTTTCTCGAAAGGCAATGACACGCAACATTGTCACTATGAAAAGATACGGGAGCATTTTTGTTTTAGCGGCCATTATTCTCACGGCCCTTTTCTGGTTTTTATTAACTCTGGGTCCCGCAAAAACTTTACGTCAAATGGTGACAACTGCAGAAGGATTTCGGGGAGGTAATAAATACCTTCGTATTGGTAAGGTTTCCTCCGACGAATTGGGAACACTTGCAAAATCGATCAATTCTCTCGCAGATACAGTTAATCACAGGGAAGCAGAGCTTTTCCACCAAAGAGAGCATTTGGAAGAAGTTGTTTTGGAGCGGACGCGGGATCTCGTGAAAGAGGTGCGTGAACGGCAATCGGCGGAAGAGCATGTTAAGCTGGTGTTGAACAGCGCGCTGGAAGGAATTATTACGGCGGATCCAAAAGGTAATATCCTCAACTATAATCCTGCTGCAGAGCGAATTTTCGGACATAAGGAATCTGATATTCGAGGGCAGAATATTAAATTACTAATGCCTCACGATATTGCTGAACGTCACGACAGTATCCTCTCAAATTATGCTAATGGAGCCGCAGCCAATATTGTAGGGGTTGGCGGCCGAGAAGTAATTGCAAAACGCCAAAATGGTGAGGAATTTTTTATGGAAATTTCCATTAGTGAGCTCAAAACAAATAGCACTCATTTTTTCACTGCTATTGTCCGCGATATTACAGAGCGTAAAGAGGCTGACCAAAAACTTCGAGACACACTTGAGACATTGCAGGACACTCAAAAGGAATTGGTTCAATCCGAAAAAATGGCATCTCTTGGTGGGCTTGTCGCAGGTGTTGCCCACGAGATTAACACTCCCATCGGTGTGGGGGTTACGGCGGCATCCCATTTACAAGAGAAAACAGTGGCCCTCAAGCATGACTTTGAAAACGGGCAGTTGAAAAAGGCAGATTTCAAAGCCTTTGTCGATGCTGCGACAATGTCTGCGGATATGATCTACGCGAACCTGCTGCGAGCATCAGATCTGATAAAAAGTTTTAAGCAAGTTGCCGTTGATCAATCAAGTGAAGAGCCCAGGGTCTTCAATTTTCTTAAATATGTTGATGAGATTTTAATCAGTTTGCAGCCAAAGTTAAAGCGGACAAGACTGACTATCATTGCTGAGGGTGATAAGGATCTTACTATTGAGACAGTGCCGGGGCCTATCGCTCAAATAATCACTAATTTGTTAATGAATTCTCTCATCCACGCATATGAGCCTCAAGATGAGGGATGTATCAAAATTCATGTTGCCGCCGAAAATGGGTGCATAAAGATGACTTATTCCGATGATGGTAAAGGAATGAACGAGGAAACGGTCAGTAAAATATTTGACCCGTTCTTTACGACAAAACGCGGTACCGGAGGAAGTGGCTTGGGTATGCATATTTTATATAACCAAACAACTCAGACACTAGGAGGTACTGTGAAATGCAGTAGCGTTTTAGGTGCCGGAACCGAGTTTGAATTTACTTTTCCCTTGAACAAGGAAATCCAGGAATGATCGATAGCGACGACGATTTAATGTTTGCTGATGATGATAGTGATCACGAAGAAGTTCCTATCCCAAAAAAACTTGGGGCTTGGAAGGTTATTCTCGTCGACGATGAGGCGGCTGTTCACAAAGTGACGACCTTAGCGCTGGACGGATTTACGTTTGATGGAATGGGGTTAGAATTTTTCCATGCCTATACGGCTGTTGAGGGTCGGAAGCTTATTTTGGATAACCCGGACACTGCAATAATTTTGCTAGATGTTGTCATGGAGAGCGAGCATGCAGGCCTGGAATTTGCCAAGTTTATCCGAGAAGAGGCGGGCAATAAACTTTCCAGAATAATTTTGCGAACGGGACAACCTGGCCAAGCTCCTGAACGGGAAGTCATTCAAAAATACGACATCAATGATTATAAAGAAAAAACAGAGTTGACGTCCCAGAAGCTTTTCACGCTGATGTATGCCTCGCTTCGCTCTTACAGAGACATCATCGCCCTTGAAACCAATAAAAAGGGTCTGGAAAGAGTGATTACCAGTTCGGCTGATATTTTTGCACTGAAAAACATCCGTCTATTTACCGAAGGTGTCCTCAGCCAATTGACATCGCTTCTCCATTTGGATAGTGCGGCGGCTTACATGAAGGCCGATGGTCTGGCTTTAAGCAATGACGGTGAAGACCTCAAAGTTATGGCCGGCACAGGGGAATATGCATCGTTCGTAGGGCAGGATGCAAAAACGGTGTTGAAACAGGATATTCTTGAGGATGTTCAACATGCAATTCGGACTGAAAAAGGATGTTACCGTGAAGATCGTTTTACCGGATTTTTCAGCAGCCCTAATGGATCATTTAATGTTTTATATTTATCTGGCTTGAAGCCCATGAGTGAACTGGATCAGTCGCTCATGGAGGTTTTTTTGAGAAATATTGCAATAGCATATGAAAATATAGATTTGCATCAAGAAGTTGAGGAGACGCAGCGCGAGATCGTCTACATGCTTGGTGAGGCTGTGGAAACACGTTCAAAAGAAACCGGCAATCATGTGAAACGTGTTGCTGAAATCAGTAAAGTATTAGCTCTCGGCTACGGCCTAGACGAAGAGACAGCTGAAATAATCAAATTGGCATCCCCGCTTCATGATGTTGGGAAAATTGGTATCCCAGATGCCATTTTAAATAAACCGGGAAAACACACGCCCGAAGAATGGGAAATTATGAAGACCCATGCAATTCTTGGGTATGATATGTTGAAATCTTCCAATAAGCGGATTTTGCAAGCCTCGGCAATCATCGCAAGAGATCATCATGAAAGATGGGCCGGAGGTGGATATCCCTTTAATATTTCAGGAGAGAAAATCCACCTCTTTGGTCGGATTACTGCCATCGCTGATGTTTTCGATGCTCTTGGAAATGAGCGATGTTATAAGAAGGCTTGGCCGCGGGATCAAATTTTTGCATTGTTGCAAGAAGAACGCGGCAAACAGTTCGAGCCCAGGTTGGTTGATGTTCTTATGTCGAAATTGGATGAGATAGACGATATTTGCGCAAGATATTCAGACGTATAAATACAGCAGAAGCGAAAGCGGCATATCCTTTGCTCTTTAGTACAGTTCATCTTCTTAATCAGGGTCTTTAACCGATGGACTTACCGTTCTCTAAAGGATTGCGTAAGCGTGGTATGGATTGGTTTCAAGAGATACTCAAGCAAGGTTTTCTTTCCAGAATGAATATCTGCAGTTGCAGTCATGCCAGGCAAGATTAAATTTCTTTCCGGATTACTGCCAACAAATGACTGCGATAATGCAACCTTACCCTTGTAGAAACTCTCCCCTTGCTCATCTTCAAATGTTGTTGCTGAAATATGGGTTAAGGAGCCTTCTACTGATCCATAGCGGGAGTAGTTATAGGTCGTGAATTTCACTGTTGCATTTTGTCCAAGCTGAAGAAACCCAATGTCTTCTGGGCGAATTCGGGTCTCGACAATAAGCTCTTGGTCAATGGGGACGATGGATAGAATTGGGTTCCCAGGCTTAATGACTGTTCCCACGGAATTTACATCCATCCCTTGAATGATGCCATCAACAGGAGATACTATGTTTAGTCGGCCAAGCGCTGCGTTCAGCCGCATAAGTTCTTCTTCTATTTTCAAGGTCTCTGCGTTGGCGGAGGCCATCTCATCGAGGGCTTCTCTTTTCAATTTACTGTTAAGCTCATTGAGCCTTCCGACGGCTTCTTGGATTGCTTGTTTTGCTGATTTTTGCTTAAGGATTTGTTCGTCCAATTTGCCTTTTTCTTGCAAAAATTGACGTTGGCTATCTAAAAAATCAAACCGGCTTAACGTGTTATTCTTTAGAAGGTTTTCTCGAATTTTCATTTGCTCCTTCAGCGGCTCAATTTGGGTTTCCAAAATAAGTATTTGATCTTGAAGCAGAGAAAATTCTGACTGTCTTTGATCAACTTGAGTTTGCAACACAGACTGTTGGTTCTTTAAATCTAGTTGCTGGATCTCAAGCAGATTTCTTTGCTCATTCAGAAAATCTACAAAACGCGGATCTGCGACAGATCCGGTGATCTCCCTATTTTGAGCAAACGCCTGCAGCCGTTTTCCTTTTAGATCCCAAATGATTTTTTGGGTCTCAAGCTGTTGAAGTTCGGCACGAATGTTTGTTGGATCCAATTGGACGAGGATTTGACCTTTTTTAACGATCTCACCTTCAGAGATTGCAATATCGCTAATGGTACCACCGTCAATATGTTGAATGGTTTGTACAGCACCTGAAGGAATGACCTCCCCTGACGCCACAGAAACTTCATCGATTTCCGCTTTTTGTGCCCAGTAGATAAACGCCAAAAGGATGACAAAACTGAACAAGATAGCTGTTCGAAGTAATGAGGACGGCCCCGCTTCTTCAAGCATAATGGATTGGCCAAGGCGGAGGCTTTCGGGCTTCCCTTTTTCTAGGACTTCGTCGTCTTTAGAAAATTTTTCTTGGTCGATTGCTAGAAATTTAAGTGGTTTTCCCATTATGCACCTTCAAAGATAAGCGGGATTATGGATGACGCGGGACCAATTGTCTGAACAATGCCCCTGTTCATTAGGACAACACGATCAGCGACACGCATATGACTTGGTCTGTGCGTAATGATGATCACAGTCGCTTTGCCTCGCATTTTTTCAACCGCATCAAGGAAAGCTTGATCACCGGCTTCATCCAAGGTGTTTCCAGGTTCATCAAAGATCATGATCTTGGCGTTCGATAAAAATGCCCGCGCCATGTTCAACCGTTGTTGGAAGCCCGCGGGTAATTGCAGCAATGTTTGATCGCCAATACGCGTATCAAGTTTTTCAGGAAGTTTAGCGATATCTTCCATCAAGTTTGCCCACTCACAGGCTTCTACAATTTGCGCTTCACTGGCAACGCTTTTGGCGAGAAGCAAGTTTTGGCGAATGGTTCCGTGAAATAGCTCGCTGTTTTGGGGCATGTAACCGATTGATTTTCGCAGTTCAAGCGGGTCAATTTGACGAATATCCACGCCATCGACTGAAATTTTACCTACCTGTGGTTGGTAAAGGCCGGCCAATAACTTAATAACCGTGGATTTTCCCGAACTGTTAGCGCCTGCAAAAGCGACAATCTCACCCGGTGCGATTTGAATATCAAGTCCCATTACAGCGGGATCTTGATCTGCAGAATAACGAAAACTGACCCTTGAGAATGTAATATGTCCCTTGAATTCTTTCAATTTGGAAGACGCATATGGGTTACTCTCACTGGGCAGCGAAAACAATTGGTTAATGCGGTTAATGCTGATGCCGATCTGGTTTAGTTTAGTTAGCGCCAAGAATACAGCTTGGGTCGGCGATAAAAGCCGCCAAACTAAGGCCATGGTTGCAACCAGTGCGCCGACAGTCATATCTTCGTTAAAGACACGAGAAATCCCGAACGTAAGTGTCAAAATGCCGGAACAGATCATGACCACATGGGCAAAGGTTTGCGCAACAGCCCCGATCATGTTGTGTTTTATGCCGGCAAGGGCATTGCCCGCAGAAATGTCTCTAAAACGCTCCAGCCAAATTTCTTCTGCGCCCAAATGTTTGATCGTTCGCATGTTGTTAAAACATTCGGTGACAAACGTGCCTTTGTTTGCCGAGTGAGTAAGGTCATTAGCGGTGCGCTTTTGAATAATTGGCAAGATGACCAACGCGCTAATGACATATAGAACCAGCATGGTTATGGGGATTAGAACCAAGGGACCGCCGATTAGACCAACAGCAATCAAAAAGACAAATACAAATGGCATTTCGAGAAGAGCCATTGCCATGGGCCCAATGAAAAAATCCCGGATCATGTCAAACTCGCGGAAGCGGGCGATCTTCGATCCCAGAGAACTTCGTTCTGTTTGGGAAACAGGTAATGATAGGATTTTCTGCAGCGCCGTTGTGCCGATTATATAGTCTAGCCGAGCACCAATATGAGATAGCATCTTGCCACGAATTAGGCGAAGAACAATGTCACTGGCGAGCGCAATTCCAACACCAATAAGAAGGTACTTTAGGGTCTCCGTAGAGCCTGAACCAATGACCATGTCATACACGGCCATGATAAACAAAGGGGTTGCGAGTGCCAAAATATTAAGCAGGAACGTTATGATCAAAATTTGTCTGGTCAGAGGCGAAAAGCGATCAAATACAGCGCGAAACCAGTTCGTGCTGGAATTCCACTGACCGATTTGTTCTTTGGGGGTCGGATGAAAAAAGAAGGCTTCGCCTTTTTCCTTCAAGACAGATTTTTCATCAATTACGCTGTAATCTTGTGTTCTCGCATCAAAAGCAAAAATGCCACCCTTTTTCTCAGAAATGAGAATTTTAACAGACCCTTGTTCAGGATCGAACAGGCAGGGAAATAAGCGAGGGTCGATAGACTTCAACGTCGTTGTTTTTGCCTGACTCTCATAATGTAAATTAGCCAGAGCACCCCGTAGATCCAGAAGATCCATAGTTTCTTTGAAATGAGGCATGGCTTCGATGACTTGAGAGGAGTCTCCTCTCCAGCCAAGGGCACTTAATAGGGGTGAAAGACACGCTGCATACTGCGTACGCCGTCCCCAATTGTTTTGCTCCGGGTTATCCGGTTCTGCTGCTAAGAACGCCATTTTATACCGTTTTCTTTTTAATTGGGAGTTGTGCTACTGGGCGTTTGAACTGCACCAAATCTTCGACAGGGGTTTGGATCAAGTTTTTCGCGTTGATCCTAAAGCCAATATCAGCGATTTTGAGAAGCGATGGACGGAGGCTAATAAGAATTATCGTGCTCTGGCCTTTTAGACGGAGCAAAGTATTTTTTAAAATTTCATCACCGGCGGCATCCAATGACGTATTTGCCTCATCAAACAGGATGACATCCGGTTTGCCTACAAGTGCCCGAGCGATGGCAATTCGTTGGCGAATACCGCCAGGTAGGCTATCTGCAGCTCCATCGCCGATCATCGTATCGTACCCTAATGGCAGACGTTTAATAAAGTTATCTAACCCGAGTAGTTGCGATTGCTTTATCGCCTCATCAATAAAACTACCTTTTCTAAAGGTCGTTAGGTTTTCCATCACAGTTCCGTGGAAAATAGCACCGTTTTGAGGGAGGTAAGCGATTTTGCTATGCAATTCATCGCGGGAAATAGATCTGATGTCTTTACCGTTCAGAAGAATTCTACCTGAAGTCGCGGGTAAAAGCCCTAAGGCAAGCCACAGAAGTGTTGATTTTCCACTACTGTTAGCACCGACAACTGCAGTTGTCGAACCTGTGTTAAATGTCGCTGATACATTTTCAAATAAAGGGCTCTCGTCTTCATTATACGAAAAAGTTACATTTTCAAAGGTGAGGCTAGTTCCGGTTTTGTCGTTGGCTTGAGTATCCTGGTACGACACGGCAATCGGTGCCTCGGCCTGGGGAAGTTGCAGCAGTGTATTGACCCGGATTTTGGCTAGTTTGACATTTTGATAGTGCGTCCAGACGCCCATTGCTCTTAGCAGGGGTTGCAAGGCTCGTCCTGATAACAGCGTGCAGGCTGCTAAGCCACCAATTGTTAGCGCGCCATCAATGACCAAAAGGGACCCAAACGCGGCAACACTGACAAGTGTGATTTGGGAAAATATGGCACCTAACCCTTGTGCTATATTATTTTGAAAGGTGATTTTCTGTAAGATGCCAGCGGTGGTTTCTTGAAGCCGTTCATAGCGTCTGATCATTTGAGCCTCTAGCGCCAGCCCTTTCACAGTGTGTATCCCGGTTAGGACTTCAATTAAGAAATTGTATCGCCGATCCTCCCATGTTGACCTTTCGCTCAATGATTTTCTCAAACTTTTTCCCACCACTAAGGTGACTAGGCTGAAAATCACAAGAAGAACCAATGGGGCGATAACAAGAGTTCCGCCGATGTATCCAACCATTCCGATAAATATAACAGCAAAGGGAAGGTCAACAAAAACCAGGAGGTTGCTACCTGACATAAACTCTCTAAGGCTGTCAATTGCGTTAAAACGGTGGAGGTAGACACCAGCAGCTTCGCTTTCAAAACGGGCGATATTTGTCCCCAGTGTACGACCCAGAGCGCGGCAACCGGTAATGTGTTCAAACTGTGCGCTGGAAAATGCGGTGATATAGGCACGAGCTAATCTAAAGAAAGCCTCCAACAATAAGGCTGCGCCAACACCCAAGATCAACAGAACAAGTGTCTCCGTTGCGTTGTTAGGGATAATTCTATCGTAGACTTGTAAAATCATGACTGGAAGCGCAAGCGCAAGCAGATTTAACGCCGTAGAGGCGACAATGATATCTACACTGGTGTTCCCAATGGTCGGCATTTTTGATTGCCGTAGCATGGGTTTGTCATCGTCTAATGTTGTTTTTCTCAAACTATCGTTTTCCTGGTGAAAAATATCGGCTGTTAGAACAAGTTAAGAGCCGGAATACACTTGGTTGTTAACTATAATTGGCTGTAAAGATTTAATTTTGGTAAAATTACGTATAAAAAATCGCGGAAATAGAATTAGGCAATTAGTTCTAGGCCATTGTTATATTTGTTTAATCTCTGGGTCTGATGGTAGTTCTCGAAATGAAAACAGTCATTTGTAAATTATTATTTTCGTAAATTATTTGTTGAGAAATAAATGATATGTTTTCAACTCTTTGTTTTTGTGCGTAAATTGATCTCGTTAATAACTCTGTGACGGTAAGTAAAAAACGCATTCTTTCGAGTATTTTACAAATACTCGGCGTTGTTTGATGTATTCGTGTTCTTTATGAGGTTTTGGCTTCTGACCGGTATGAATAAAAACGTAAACTTGGATAGTATTCTACAGGAGGCCCTGGAAAAAGGGTCAAAAGCGTTTGTTATTTATGACAAACGGGGTGTTTTGGTGAGCTGTAACCAAAAATTCAGAGACTTATACGGATACACCAAAGCGCAAGCCTCGCCAGGTACCCATGTTACGGATTTGATCACAATTGATACAGAAAATGGAAACCTGATACCAGGATTTGATAATGGCCGTGCAGATGATTTTTTGAGCGGTCGATTTGAACTCCAGCAAGATCATAAGCGGGAATTTGAATTTTATTTGAATGACGGCCGGTGCATCGCGGTCAGCGAACGCTCAACGGCTGCGGGCGGGAGCGTCTGTATCCAAAGAAATGTGAGTGAGCGCCAAAAACTCAAAACTAAATTACAACAAAACGAAGGACTATTCCGGGCTGCGTTTGACGCGGATTCCAATATATGCTCCCTTTCAGTCCTTAAAACAGGTGCTTTGATTGATGTAAATGCTGTTTGGTGCGAAACACTTGGTTTTTCCAGAAAGGAAGCCATTGGAAAAACAGCGATGGAGTTACATATTTGGAAAAGCCAACAATACCGGGATTATCTTGTCGAGCAGATCGGTAAGACACCGCGAACAAGAGAACTTCGTGCAGAGATTGTAACGCGGTCTGGGGATGTGAGAACTCTGTCTCTCAATGCTGAAGTCATCCACGCAAACGGCATTGAATGTATGTATTTCTCTGCAAAGGATATTACGGAAGAACTTGAAGTAACGAAGGCTCTGGAAGAAAGTGAACGACGGTTGGTCGACTTTGCCAGAGCCAGTAATGATTGGTATTGGGAAACTGATGAAGACCATCGGTTTACATTTATTTCTCCCGTTGTTGAGCGATCAACGGGTATTCCTGCCGCAGATCACATTGGTTTTTTGCTGGAGGATATAACAGGTTCAGGTGCGAGAAATCAGAAAGCGTTCCGGTTTTTTTCAGATATGATGGCGGAGCATAAATCTTTCCGTGATCTTGTTTTATATCGGTTCCGAAAAGATACAGGCCAGAAGATATGGCTAAGGACAAGCGGGCTGCCAAGTTTCAGAGACGATGGGAAATTTCTTGGTTATCGGGGAAGTTGCACGGATATTACAGACCAAGTCGTTTTGGAAGAAAAACTTCTACAATCTCAAAAGATGGAAGCTGTTGGCCAACTAACTGGCGGTGTAGCCCATGACTTCAATAACTTACTTGCAGTCATTCAAGGTAATGCGGAAATGGTCAAAGAAGCCGTTGAAACAAAATTGCCAGAATTGGTCCATTACCTGGAAGCAATCATGCGCGCTTCTGATCGCGGTGCAGAACTGACGCAAAGTATGCTGGCTTTCTCAAGAAAACAGGATTTAGTACCCAGTATATTCAGACTTGATCAGCATATCGAAAAAATGATCAAGCTTGTGAAGCGCACCATAGGTGACGGCATCACAGTAAATACCGAATTTGACAAGGATTTATGGCACTGTAGAGCGGATCCAGCAAAACTTGAAAGTGCATTGCTTAATCTATGTATTAACGCACGGGACTCTATGTCAGATCAAGGCATTCTGACCATCGAAATTCGCAATCTTGAAGTTGATGAAAGTTATGCGGCCATGGAGCGCGATGTGATCCCCGGCTCATATGTTTCCCTGATTGTTAGCGATACGGGCTGCGGTATTTCTTCTGAAAAATTACCTCACATTGTAGAGCCCTTTTACACCACGAAAGAAGTGGGTAAGGGGACCGGCCTTGGCCTTAGCATGGTTTACGGGTTTGCTAGGCAATCCAATGGTCATCTTTCAATTTATTCTGAAGTGGATATTGGCACAACGGTACGCCTTTTGTTACCAGCGGCAAATGTTGATGAGTTATCTTCAATTTCCGAAAAGACAGATCATAAAAATTGAGCCCTTCTTGATTTTTCTTGTTTATTTAGGTGCTGCACTCCCGCGGTCGCTGGCAAATGAATATTGAAAAGCACGCATGAAGGGTTCCGCAGTTTTTTCAACAGTTAAAATTTCCTCGATGCTCAAGGCATCTTTGTACTTACCAATTGAGCTGCTGCTAAGTGCTTTTCCTCGAATATCCGTATCGAACGCTGTGTTACGGGATCGAGGTCGGGCATATTTCCAGTCAGCGGTTGGATCGTATTTCGTCAAATCCAAACCAGTGAACTCCATGAGCGCTGGAAATAAGGCCCTAGGATCGGTGGCGAAGGTTTCATATTTCAAATAAATCATCCGCCGTGGGTTCTTATTGGGGATACGGTTCAGCCCTCTGTAAAAACTCAGGAACAAATTTGTGAGCTTTTCCATGTCTCTTTCAGCAAGCCTCATGTTGCTTGTCCTGCCCAATTGTTTCTGTCGCTCTGCAACCGCAAGCATGGAGGCAATAGCATCTTTAGGATCCCGCACAGTTGTAACAAAGCGGGCTGAAGGGATAAGTTTAGCCAACAAAGGGAAGTACGGTGTCATTTCGGGATGTTTAAGGACGAGATGTTTGGGGGTCCCATGTTGTTTGTGCGTGCGCCTTAGAAAATCAATAACCAAAGATTTGGTGTAATCTTCGAAATCGTTCCCATCTTCAAAAAAGTCAGATAAAGATCTTTCTGGCTGGTTGCTCCAAGTGCGGTATAGGGAGAGCTGGGCCGTCAGGTATTGGCACTCAACCATCATATCATTTGCTGTCGGTGATGTGCTGAGTATGTTTTGTAGTAAACTGGTTCCCGTCCGCATGGCGCCACCGACGATTATGGGTGTGAAACCCAAGGTGCTTTCTCTGTTTGACATAATTCCCCCGTTACATGCCGTTTTTCTTGTTGCTCAAATGGCATATAAAACGATTCTCACGAAAGAGTAAATCCTCAATCAGGAAACTGTAATTTGGACGCCCAAATAGCTGAAAAATAGGCATAAATGTGGTTTTTTCTTTGACTTTGTTTTTCCTTTCGTATTTGTTCATTTTAATTTCGGTATTATTCGTTTTGAATTACCATTGTAGATTTGGGTGTGACACTGATGTCAGCTAACTTCGATATTTTCATTATTGGCGGCGGCATTAATGGTTGCGGTATTGCACGTGATGCGGCCGGACGAGGATATTCTGTCGCGCTGTGTGAGATGAATGATTTCGCAAGCGGAACTTCATCGAAAGCGACAAAACTCGTTCATGGTGGACTGCGTTATCTGGAACACTACGAGTTTCGACTAGTTCGGGAAGCGCTCAGCGAACGTGAGATTTTATGGGCCATGGCTCCTCATATTATTTGGCCGTTGCGCTTTGTCCTACCCCATCACAAAGGACTTCGCCCCGCTTGGTTCCTTCGTTTAGGGCTATTTTTCTACGACTATATCGGTGGCCGTAAGAAATTGCCGGCAACGAAGACCCTTGATCTTGGTTCCGCGGATGCGGGGAAGCCCTTAAAACCGTTATTTGAAAAGGGATTTGAATATTCCGATTGTTGGGTCAACGATGCCCGCCTTGTTGTCCTAAATGCGCAAGATGCCGCTCAAAAAGGGGCCCAAATAGAAACCCGGGTGGCCTGCGTTAAAGCGGAACGGATAAATGGGATCTGGCAAATCACAACGAAAGATAAAAAAAACGGTGTAGAAACGGTTCAAACCGCAAAAATTTTAATTAATGCCTCCGGTCCTTGGGTCGATACAGTGCTAAACGGTCCTGTGGGAGAAGTCTCCGCTCATAATGTTCGTCTTGTGCAAGGTAGCCATATTATTGTGCCGAAGATTTTTGATCATGACCGAAGTTACATTTTCCAAAATGCCGATGAGAGAATTATCTTTGCAATCCCCTACGAGCAAGATTTTACGTTAATTGGCACCACAGATCAGGATTTTAAGGGCAAGATTGACGATTTTGAAATATCGCCTGAAGAAGTCTCCTATTTATGTGATGCTGCCAGTGAGTATTTCACAAACGAAGTCAAAGTAGATGATGTGGTTTGGAGTTATTCCGGCGTTCGGCCCCTATATGATGATGGGGCGAGTAAAGCGCAGGAAGCAACACGCGACTACGTTCTTCGGCAAGATGGGGCTGCAAAGGAAGCCCCTCTTCTGAATGTGTTCGGTGGGAAAATCACGACCTATCGGCGCCTAGCCGAAGCAATGATGGAAAAAGTTGAGGCAGCGCTCGGTGCAAAAGGTCCGCGCTGGACAGAAGTCTCGACACTGCCGGGTGGTGATTTCAGCATGGATGGGTTCGCGGATCTCGTTGCAGAATACCAGAAGGCTTATCCATTTCTAGAGCCCAGAACCACGGAGCGATTTGCCCGCTCTTACGGAACTAAGGTTGTTGAAATGTTGGGCGGAATTACATCGAATGCTGATATGGGCGAGTGCTTTGGAGCGGATCTTACGAGGCTGGAAGTTCGCTATTTAATGGAGACGGAATGGGCTTGTACTGCGGAAGATGTGGTTTGGCGGCGGAGCAAGCTTGGCCTTCGTATGAGCTCAGAAGAAATATCCGGCTTGGATAAGTGGATGGCAAGCCAGACAAACGACAGTTAAACCGGATTAGGGATTATTTGCGGGTTTGTTTCTTGATTGAAACCTGCTAGAGCAAGCCATGTGCAATGTAAATCCATGCAGGTGAGCTTAAAATGTCCGAAGTCGTGCAATCAGCTGAAGAAACCATACAAGATTTTAAGGACGCTTTTCTGTTTCTGGAAGAATGGACGGAAAAGTATGGCTATCTCATCGATTTAGGCCGAAAATTGCCGGATTTTCCAGAAGAATTGAAAATCGATGACAATTTGATGCAGGGATGCCAGTCACGTGTGTGGCTTCTGTCTTATATGGAAAATGACAAATTACGTTTCAAAGCCGCAAGTGATGCAATAATTGTTAGTGGATTAATTGCACTGATTTTGGCGGTTTTTGATAATCGTACACCTAAAGAAATAATCGCTGTTGATACAGGGTTTCTTGATGACCTGGGACTTAGCAGCCATTTGTCACCTTCAAGAAGCAACGGCCTTCATTCTCTTGTGCAGCATGTGCTTGTTGCAGCAAAGTATCAAATCTCACAAAACTAAACGACCCGATCACGCTTGTGGATCTTTCCTATTGTAAGTGGCCAGTGTAGCATGAGGCAAAATAACTAAGAAGCATTGCCGCTCCTGGAGGAACATGTCTATCCAACGTCTGCTGATTGCCAATCGCGGAGAGATCGCTATTCGCGTCTCTCGTGCCGCTCGTAACCTTAATATTACCTGTATTTCTATTTTCCCAGAAGATGATGAGGCAGCTTTGCATGCGCGTATTATGGATGCTTCAGAAATACTGCCGGGGACAGGCCCTGCCGCTTACTTGGATGTAGAAGCTGTTATTGCCGCCGCAAAAAATTGTAATGCGGACGCTATTCACCCTGGGTACGGATTTTTAAGTGAAAACGTTGAATTCGCAAGACGGTGTTTAGAAGAGGGAATTACTTTTGTTGGGCCTGATTGCAATGCTCTGCAAGTCCTCGCTGATAAAAGTGCTGCGCGGGCGTTAGCTATGGATATGGGCGTTCCTGTTTTGGCAGGACGAAATGAAGAAACATCGCTTGATGCCGCAAGAGAGTTTTTTGCAGATCTGGAACCTGATAGTCAGATGTTCATTAAGGCGATCGCTGGCGGCGGCGGGCGCGGAATGAGGTTGGTCACAGGTAAAGACGAGCTGGAGGATGCTTATAAAAGTGCGGCGAATGAAGCTATGGCCGCATTTGGTGATGGGCGTGTTTATGTAGAACGGTTTATGCCAGATGCTCGGCACATTGAAGTTCAAATAGTTGGGGATGGGCAGTCGGTCTTGCACATGTTTGAGCGTGATTGTTCGTTGCAACGCCGGAACCAAAAGGTATTGGAAATCGCACCGGCTTTTGGTTTAGATCCAAAGCTGCGGGAGGCTTTATTCAATTCTGCGCTGAAAATGGCCCGCCATGTATCATATCAGGGACTTGGTACTTTCGAGTTTCTGGTATCTGCCATTGATGACAGCTTTGCCTTTATGGAAGCTAACCCACGCATACAGGTGGAACATACAATCACTGAGGAAATTTTGGGCGTCGATTTAGTGGAAACCCAGCTTCGAATTGCGAGCGGGGAGAGCCTTTCTGAAATTGGACTGCAGCAATCGGATTTATCACCGCTCGGGTTTGCAGTTCAAGCGCGTGTGAATGCAGAGAATTTTGACGATCAAGGTAATGTTCGCCCATCAGGTGGACGTATAACTGGTCATGAAGTGCCCCAAGGTCGAGGTGTCAGAATTGATGGTGCTGCACACCTTGGATGGACAGCTAACCCACGGTACGACTCGCTTTTATCGAAAGTCATCATTAGCGATCCAAAAGCAACCTATGTTGATATCTTGCGGCGCACGGATCAGGCATTAGCCGATTATGGAATTGAGGGTGTTGAAACGAGTATTTCCTTTTTGAGATCTCTGCTCTCAAATGAAAACGTTAGAAATGGTAAAGTAACAACCCGCTTTATTGATGATAATCTGACCTCAATACTCTCATCAAGGCTTAAAAATAGGGATTGTTTGTTTGGGATGCAGCCCCAAGATCAAGGGCAGAAAAACCCAGAAACGCCAGCCGGAGCAGAGGCCATCTCATCCACCATAATGGGAACTGTCGTAGAGCTTTTAGTGGGCACTGGAGATCTCGTATCTAAGGGGCAAGTTGTTGCTGTTCTTGAGGCCATGAAAATGGAGCATCAAATCACAGCAGGGTTTAGCGGAACTGTGAGGGAGGTTCTGCCGAGTGTTGGGGAAACTGTCGCTGAAAACTCGGCTCTGTTTTATCTTCATCCAGGAGAAGTAGGCTCATCGGAAATGACTGATGACGGGCCTGTTGATCTAGATGAAATTAGACCAGATCTGGAAGCGCTTCTCAAAAAGAAAAATGCAATTTTGGACGAGGCGAGACCCGAAGCTGTTGCAAAGCGCCGCAAGCTTGGTAAATCCACAATTCGGGAAAATGTTGAGAGATTAGTTGATGTGGGCAGTTTTTCTGAATACGGCGGATTGAACATTGCCGCCCAGCGATCGCGGCATGATGTTGAAACGCTGGAACGGATAAGTCCAGCGGATGGAATGGTGGCAGGTACGGCAAGTGTCAATGGTGACTTGTTTGACGATGATGTGGCGGCATGTGTCATCTTAGGCTACGACTATATGGTTTTTGCAGGCACTCAAGGTGTTATGAATCATAAAAAAACCGATAGGTTATTGCATCTCGCCGAAGCTCGCCAGCTCCCGATTATCTTTTACGGTGAAGGTGGCGGCGGGCGGCCTGGTGATGTGGACATTAATGCGGCTTCCACTTTGGATATACCTACGTTTCAAACATATGCGCGCTTATCTGGCCTGGTACCGCGCATCGGTATTGCTTCTGGACGATGCTTTGCTGGGAACGCGGCACTTATGGGCGTTAGTGATATTATAATTGCCACAAAAGACACGTCCATCGGTATGGGTGGCCCTGCAATGATCGAAGGTGGCGGGCTTGGTGTTTATACACCAGACGAGGTTGGTCCAGTTTCAATGCAAGCCCCTAACGGGGTGATCGACATTGTTGTTAATGATGAAAATGAAGCAACGGATACAGCTAAAAATCTGCTTTCCTATTTCCAAGGAGCTCAAAAAGACTGGGCGCAATCGGATCAGCGGGAACTTCGGCGGGTAATTCCTGAAAATCGGTTGCGGGTCTATGATATTCGAACTGTGATCGATCTGTTGGCCGATATTGGTAGTGTGCAGGAGATCCGCCCCGAATTTGCTCCGGGAATGATTACTGCATTTTTGCGAATTGAAGGCAACCCCATGGGGTTGATTGCGAATAACCCCATGCATTTGGGGGGCGCGATTGACGCTGATGCTTCTGAAAAGGCGGCGCGGCACATTCAGTTATGTGACGCATTTGATATCCCCTTACTAACCCTTTGCGACACACCGGGTTTCATGGTGGGGCCGGAGGCTGAAAAAACAGCATTGGTTCGCAAGACCGCCCGCCTGTTCGCTGCCTTTGGCAGTATTACTGTTCCTGTGTTTACAGTGATTTTACGAAAAGGATATGGCCTCGGTGCACAGGCAATGGGCGGTGGGTCCATGCATGCACCGTTCCTATGTTTGTCTTGGCCAACGGGTGAAATGGGACCAATGGGATTGGAGGGGGCCGTTCGTCTGGGCTACAAAAAAGAGCTGGCGGCAATTGAGGATGAAACAGAACGCGACGCCACGTTTAATCAGCTGGTTGATGAATCCTATGTGCGCGGCAAAGCCGTCAATGCCGCGGCCTACATGGAAATAGATGATGTCATTGATCCTGCTGATACACGTACGAGACTTGCTCAAGGCTTGAAAGCCGTTCTTAAGCCTGTTCGCAGAGCCGGTAAAAAACGCACATTTGTTGACACTTGGTAAGCGGGCGACAAAACAGGATTATAAAATAAACGGCGACATTCTATTTTTGAAATGCTTCACGAAGTCTTGTAAAAGCAATGATCTTGGATTGAATTTTGGAAATAGAATGCTGAGTTTGAAAGGCAGTGACGGCTCGAACGGTCGCGAAATTAAACCGTGACCCGCATATTCTGCAGCATCAATTGAACTCACCACCGCGGCACCGACATCTTGCCTTGCAAGCAGGCAGGCAGTTGCGAATTGGCTCACCTCAACTTTTGTGTTTAGGCTTGCGCCGGCACGATCAAATGTTGCCTTTAGCTGATGATGGAATTTGTTTTCTTTGTCTTGAATGATCATCGGCATTTGATGGAGGTCTTCTACCCTGATCATTTTTTGAGAAGCCAGGGGATGTTGCGGAGACATGACACAGACAGTGCGAACGTTGATAACCTCATGATTTATGGCCGTGTGGCCTTCAAATTCATCAGCAATACCGATGTCATATTGCTGGGCCGCAATCCATTCCTTAATTCTGATAGCCGATCTCGTTTGGATGGCGATTGTGACGTCAGTTCGGTCTTTGAGAAATTCAGCAATTGTAACTGGCATGAACGATGTAGCGAAGCCTGAAAGGCAGGCAATCCGTATATGACCAGCTTTTTGATTTCGAATATCTTCGGATAGACGCGAAATATGTTCGAGGTTCGATACCGCTCTCTCTACTTCATCCAATAAGAAGCGTGCTTCGTATGTTGGGGATAGCCGTCCGCGTTTCCGATCAAACAATGACATACCCATGGATTGCTCAAAGCTAGCAATTAAGCGACTAACAGCGGGTTGTGATATGCCGAGCATGTTTGCTGCTGCCGTAACGCCACCCGTGGACATTACCGCTCTGAAAGCTTCGAGTTGTCGTAAACGAATCATGACTGATTTCCTTCTGAATATCCTCACCATATAACATTATGTTATGAAATCATTCTTCTATATTATCAAAACCGAAAAAAAATGAAGATGAAACGGCAGGAACAGGTGTTTGTCATCAAAACGTCATTGAAGAGGCTTTAAATCCTATTATTGTAATCACGGGAGAATGATGCCCCCGTTATAATAAATGATTTTGGAGCCAGAATTGGCTTAATGGCATCAAACGATAGGGAAGAACAATGTCTATTCTGAAAAGAATTGTTGCGCCTGCAACACTTGCAGTATTGGTTGGTAGTACATCAATCGTATCTGCGGCAACTGAAATCAATTGGTGGCACGCTATGGGCGGCACCAACGGCGAACGTGTCAATAAAATCGCGGACGATTTCAATAAATCTCAATCCGACTATAAAGTAGTTCCAACATTTAAGGGCAACTACACTGAAACAATGACGTCTGCAATCGCAGCATTCCGCGCGAAAAAACAGCCGCATATTGTTCAGGTTTTTGAAGTTGGTACTGCAACGATGATGGCTGCTAAAGGCGCCGTTTATCCTGTTGAGCAATTGATGAAAGATGCTGGCGAAAGATTTGATACCAATGACTTCTTGCCTGCCGTAATCAGCTATTACCAAACACCTAAGGGTGAATTGCTGTCTATGCCCTTTAACAGCTCAACTCCTGTTCTATGGTATAACAAAGACGCATTCAAAAAAGCCGGTATCGCGAAAGTACCCGCAACTTGGGGCGAAATGAAAGATGCCTCTGACAAGTTGCGCGGCGCTGGATACAAGTGTGGTTTCTCTTTTGGTTATCAATCATGGGTCATGGCTGAAAACTTCAGTGCATGGCACAACATTCCAATGGGAACCGAAGAAAACGGCTTCGCAGGTTTGAACACAAAGTTCTCATTTGATAACGCGGCTGTGAAAAAACATTGGAACAATCTCGCTAATTGGACAAAAGACGGCACATTCAAATACGGCGGCCGGCGCGGTGACAGTCTACCATTGTTCATCAGCCAAGAATGCGGCATGTGGATGAACTCATCCGCTTATTACGGATCAATCAAAAGCCAAGCCAAGTTTGAATTTGGTCAGTCCATGTTGCCATACTATAAAGATGTTGTTGCTAAGCCACAAAATTCAATCATTGGCGGCGCAACTCTTTGGGTTCTCAAAGGCCAGAAAAGTGATGATTACAAAGGTGTCGCAAAATTCATGACACATTTGTCTTCTCCTGAAGTCCAAGCTTGGTGGCATCAAGGAACAGGTTATGTTCCGATCACTAAAGCAGCTTACGAGCTTTCTAAAAGCCAAGGCTTCTATAAAACGAGCCCAGGTACAGATACTGCTATTAAACAGTTGAGCCTAAACACACCAACACCATCTTCTCGTGGAATTCGTTTCGGTAACTTTGTGCAAATTCGCGATGTTATTAACGAAGAAATGGAAGCCATTTGGTCAGGTGAAAAAACTGCAGATGTTGGATTGGCAGATGCGGTGAAACGTGGTGATACGCTTCTTCGTAAGTTTGAAAAAGCCAACAATTAATCACTTCACATTGTTCCCGTCGCACAAACTAATTGTGCGGCGGGATATTTATTAGCAGGTTTCCTAAAATTATGTTGAAACGCGTTCATTTCGGCCCTTCAGCGTTACCCTATTTGCTGGTTTTACCGCAAATATTGGTAACTGTGATATTTTTTATGTGGCCTGCCAGCCAAGCGCTATATCAATCTTTACTGGTTGAAGACCCTTTTGGATTGTCTTCAAAATTTGTTTGGTTTGAAAATTTTGAAGACCTGTTTGCCGATCCGCTCTATTGGGGATCTTTTCAGCGAACTTTCTTTTTCTCCTTCCTGGTCGCCTCACTTTCCATGGGATCCGCGTTGTTGCTTGCAGTAATGGCCGATCGGGTGGTTAAAGGCTCAGGTTTATACCGAACACTTCTCATTTGGCCCTATGCTGTTGCTCCGGCTGCGGCTGGCGCCCTTTGGTTCTTTATGTTTAACCCGACACTTGGAATACTGCCGTATATACTACAATTCATGGGGTATGACTGGAACCATAAGGTGAACGGGAACGAGGCAATGGCGCTGGTAATTTTTGCAGCAGCCTGGAAACAAATTGCCTATAATTTCTTGTTCTTCCTTGCAGGACTTCATTCAATTCCGAAATCTCTTATTGAGGCAGCCGCAATTGATGGCGCTGGACCTGCGCGAAGGTTTGTGTCGATCGTGTTCCCATTGCTCTCGCCAACGACATTTTTCTTACTTGTGATTAACGTGGTTTACGCCTTCTTCGAGACCTTTGGTATCGTCGATGCGATTACTTCGGGCGGACCGGCTAACTCGACGCAGATCTTGGTTTATAAAGTTTATAATGATGGTTTTGTGGGGCTCGATCTTGGTGGGTCAGCGGCTCAATCAGTTATCCTTATGGGAATTGTGATTGGCCTGACCGTTATCCAGTTCAAGTTTGTCGAGAAGAAGGTGTCTTACAATGATTGAGAATAGACCTTTTCTGACGGCCATGGCGCATCTGGTGTTGATCATCGGTGTGTTTGTTGTGGCTTTCCCGCTTTGGCTAACGTTTGTTGCCGCAAGTCATGATGCTGCCCGTATGTCAGAACTACCATTACCAATTTGGCCTGGTACGCATTTCTTTGAAAATTTGGATGTAGTACTGAACGATGGCCTTTGGGGCGGTGATGGCTCGGGCGTTTCCTACATGCTGGTCAACAGTATGATCATGGCAATGATGATCGCTATCGGTAAAATTGTTATCTCTCTAATGTCCGCCTTCGCCATCGTGTATTTCCGCTTTCCGTTTCGAATGGGTTTCTTTTGGATGATTTTCCTCACCCTGATGTTACCGGTTGAGGTGAGGATTTTGCCGACGTTTGAAGTTGTGGCAAATTTGGGAATGCTAGACACTTATTGGGGGCTAACAGTTCCGTTGATCGCTTCTGCGACGGCAACATTTATGTTCCGCCAAGTGTTTCTGACAGTTCCTGATGAATTGCTGGAGGCTGCCAGGATTGACGGCGCGGGTCCAATTCGTTTCTTCATAGATATTCTAATTCCCATGTCCCGGACCAATATTGCAGCCTTGTTTGTGATTTTGTTCATTTATGGATGGAATCAATATCTTTGGCCGCTGTTGGTAACAACAGATCAAGATATGTACACAATTGTCATGCAAATCGGTCGGATGCTGGAGGCAGGAGAATCTGTTCCTCAGTGGCATTTGGTTATGATGACAACATTATTGTCGGTTTTGCCACCAGTGGCAGTCGTCGTATTCATGCAGAGGCTTTTTGTTCAAGGCCTGACTGAGACTGAAAAGTAAAGATTGAAGGTAACAAAATGGCAAGTGTTAAGCTTGATAACATCCAGAAAATCTACCCGAACGGTTTTAAGGCCATTCACGGTGTAGATGTTGATGTTAAAGACGGAGAATTCCTGGTTTTGGTCGGCCCATCTGGGTGCGGTAAATCCACATTACTTCGGATGATCGCAGGTCTTGAAACAGTTTCTGGCGGTGAACTTAAGATCGGCGACAAGATCGTTAATGATCTTGAACCATCAAAACGGGACATTGCCATGGTTTTTCAAAACTATGCGCTTTATCCCCACATGACAGTTTACAACAACATGGCATATGGTTTGAAAATCATGGGCCTTAGTAAATCCGAAATCGATGAGCGTGTTAAAAACGTTGCGGGAATTTTGGAACTTACTGACGAGCAATTAACGCGCAAACCAAGACAACTCAGCGGTGGACAGCGCCAGCGAGTTGCCATGGGCCGTGCGATTGTTCGAAAACCAAGTGTGTTTCTCTTCGACGAGCCTTTGTCCAATCTTGACGCAAAGTTGCGTGTTCAAATGCGGGTAGAGATTAAGCGTCTTCAAGCAAGTCTCGGGATTACCAGTGTCTACGTTACGCACGATCAAGTGGAAGCAATGACCCTTGGACACAGATTGATGGTTCTAAATGAAGGTGTTGTTGAGCAATTGGGAACACCGATTGAGCTTTATGAGCGTCCCGCATCATTATTTGTAGCTGAATTCATTGGCTCCCCGTCCATGAATATTATGGATGCAAAAATTGGAGCAGAGGGATCAAGTGTCGATATTACAAAGGATATCTCTATCGCAATCACAAGCGATAAACTGTCAAGTTACGCCGGAAAGGGCGTGAAACTTGGCGTTCGACCAGAGCATCTTGAATTTGCTGAAGGTGATGAAAATGCTCTGCCACTGACAGTAACTTTGGTTGAGCATTTGGGTGCAGATACGCTTGTTCATGGGCACTTTGGTGATGATAAAACGGATATGACTGTCCGTCGGTCAGGAATATTGAAAGCTGTTCCGGGCGATCAATTACCCATATCAATCACTCGGAACCATATTCATCTGTTCGATACCAATACAAGCCGCCGAATAGATTTATAAGCAAAACCTTCTTATTGGGGGGAGTGGTATTAATTCTAACGAATTGGCCATTTCCCCTTATAAGGTTTGTGAAGGGCTCTCTCAACCAGCTCTAACCGGTCTTGTCCGTAGAACATGTCGTCACCCACAAAATAGGTTGGTGATCCAAAAACACCCCTGCTAATGGCATCTTCTGTATAGCTTTTATATGTATCTAAAACGCTAGATGTTCTTGCGGCATCCAGCAAAGGTGCGGGATTGATATCAACGGCGGTGCAGATTGTTTCTAGAGCCTTTACGGACGCTAGATCTGCATCATCGGCCCAATGGGCCCTCATCATTTCACGGTTTAATCTATCCATATCGCAGCCAGCTGCGTCGGCAGCAATCAGCAGGCAGTTTGAAAGTGTAATGTCATTCCCGTGATGGGTTGGAATACCGTTCATAATAGGAAGACCGCGATGTTCAGCCCAGCGAGTGATCTCGCGGCCAAAGAAATAATCTTTATGAAATTGGCTACGCTCGGCGAAGCTTTGTGATCCGGCGGCAGGCATTACGGCACGAAGGTCAACTGGCTTATAGATAATCTTGGCACCAGTTCGCGCTGCGATAGCCGCGAGTTCGGATGATCCTAGATAGGCAAAAGCAGAGTATGAGGCGAAAAAATATTCGATTTCCATGGGACGTCCTATTGCGTTGTTAATGTGCGTGACACGGCATCTTGCCAACGGGCGTAAGCTGCATCTCTAGTCTCTTGAGGCATTGCTGGTGAGTACCGTGTTTCACGGCCCCATGATTTTGCAAATTCTTCCGGTTCTGGATAAAAACCAACAGCAAGGCCTGCAAGGTATGCGGCTCCCAAGGCTGTTGTCTCCAAAATTGTGGGGCGATCAACAGGGGCGCCCAGTAAATCTGAAAGCCGTTGCATGGTCCAATTGGAGGCGACCATTCCGCCATCAACTCGCAATACTGTTGACATATCTTCGCCAATGTCCGCTTTCATGGCATTGAGTAAGTCACGGGTTTGATAGCAAACACTTTCAAGTGCTGCTTTCGAGAGTTCAGCTGGGCCCGTTGCGCGGGTCAGGCCGAATATGGCTCCCCGGCAGTTCGCGTCCCAGTAAGGTGCGCCAAGGCCAACAAAGGCTGGCACCATGATAACATTTTGCTCATCATCTGCGGCTGCGGCCAACGCGCCTGACTGGCTAGCCTCTTCAATAATCCCAAGACCATCTCGCAGCCATTGGACTGCCGAACCCGCGACGAAAATCGATCCTTCCAAGGCGTATGTCGGTTTCCCATCAAGCTGATAGGCGATGGTTGTTAGCAGCTTGTTGTTCGACTTCACCGGTTTGGGTCCAGTGTTGAGCAGCGCAAAGCAACCTGTCCCATATGTGGATTTCATCATTCCGGGCTCAAAACAGGCTTGGCCAATGGTGGCCGCTTGTTGATCGCCTGCGATCCCTGTAATCTTCGTTGTGCCGCCAAGTAGTTTTGGATCAAGATCGCCAAACTCTGCAGAACAGTCTTTGACTTCTGGAAGTAGTGAGGCCGGAATATTAAGGGCGTCAAGAAGGTCTTGTGACCATGCGCCTTCATGAATGTCATAAATCAGGGTGCGGCTGGCGTTAGTGGCGTCGGTGGCATGAACTCTACCGCCAGTTAAACGCCATAACAGGAAGCAATCGACAGTGCCAAAGGCAAGTTCCCCGGCTTCCGCTTTTGCGCGCGCGCCTTCTACGTTATTCAAAAGCCAATTGATCTTTGTACCGGAAAAATATGGATCAAGTAACAAGCCTGTTTTATCGGTGAACAGAGGCTCCAACCCAGAGGCCTTTAGCTGATCGCAATAATCTGCGGTTCGCCGGTCCTGCCAAACAATAGCGTTATAAATAGGTTTTCCGGTTTTCCGGTCCCAGATTATTGTCGTCTCGCGCTGGTTAGTGATGCCAATCGCGGCCACATCATCAATTGTCGCATTGGCTTTTTCAAGTGCCCCTTTGCAAGTGGAAAGGGTGCTTTCCCAGATATCCGCAGGGTCATGTTCAACCCACCCTGAGGAGGGGAAATGTTGGGTGAATTCCTGCTGATCAGTTGCGACTATATTTGTTGATTGATCAAATAAGATTGCTCGTGACGATGTGGTGCCTTGATCGATTGCCAGTATAAAGCGTGACATTTAGTTGAATCCTTCCCTGACACTTATTTTTCATTGTTTCGATTTTAGCAGCTACGGCTGAAAAAATGAAAGTAAATGAAAATAAAAATCTGCGTTTTTTTAACTATTCAGACTTGGTAGGGAAATATTCTCTGTGATTTTGACGATGACGTCATTCTCTGTACATATGGTCTGTAATTTAGCGGGAAGTGGTTTGTCCGTGACCACATAATCCATCTGCGCCAAATGTCCAATTCGGACAGGAGCGGACCTCTCAAGCTTCATGCTATCAACCACAAGGATTGTCTGTCTTGCATTGTCGATGATGGCTTGAGCCACTTTAACTTCACGGTAATCGTAATCAAGTAAAGAGCCATCTTCATCTATGGCAGAGGCGCCAATAACTGCATAGTCCACTTTAAATTGCTTGATGAAATCAACGGTGGCTTCACCAATAACGCCGCCATCTGTTGGCCGGACAACACCGCCGGCAACAATGACTTCAAAACCCGGCGTGCCTGAAAGGATATTGACCACATTAATGTTGTTCGTAATTGCCATCATTCCTTCTTTACCGCGAAGGCCAATGGCAACTTGTTCCGTTGTGGTTCCAATATTGATTAGTAACGTGCAGTTGTCAGGGATCAGGGACGCTGCTAAAATTCCAATGTGCCGCTTTTCTTCGACCGCAAGCAACCGGCGCGCTTCATATTCGAAATTTTTGACACCGGAAGATAAAACTGCGCCGCCATGAACCCGTTGCAATAAATCTTGCTCACCAAGTTCATTGAGGTCTTTTCGAATTGTTTGGGGGGAGACATTGAAAAGTTCCGCAAGGTCTTCAACACCAACGCGGCCGTCTTGACGAAGCATATTCATTATGTCTGCCTGACGCGGGCTGATCACTTCCATCGTAGCCTCATTATTAGTTGATTATTTCGACTCCTTTTTTTAACCGAAAGCCCCTCCTTGTTCAATATAATTCGAGGCTTAATTGCCTTTGCATTTATTAGCGGTAGGTGTGTTTTCTGCCCAATTGTGAATGATGTTATTATGTAGTTGATCTTTAGCAGTCAGAACTTTTAAATGTCTGACTTAAAGTCAAAAAAAGGAATGCTAATAATGCAAAACCGCAAAATCGCAAATTTTGAAGTCTCGAACATTGGCCTTGGATGTATGAACCTGTCTTATGGTTATGGACCGGGACCTGAAGAGGAATATTGTGTTCGCCTACTTAATGATGCGTTGGATGCAGGTTATACGTTGATTGATACTGCTGCCCTTTATGGATTTGGTGAAAATGAAAAGTTGGTCGGCAAGGCTATCCGGTCCAGACGTGATGAATTTGTCCTTTCTAGCAAATGCGGTTTGCGCGGAAACGCTGATGGTCTTCGTGAAATAAATGGGCGACCGGACGTTATTAAGGAGACTTGTGAGCAATCCCTGTCTCGTTTAGGTGTCGATGTTATCGATTTATATTATCTCCATCGCCTTGATCATAAAGTTCCGGTTGAGGATAGCGTCGGTGCGTTATCTGATCTTGTCGCTGAAGGGAAAATTCGAGAAGTGGGTTTGTCGGAAGTCTCTGCTGATACAATCCGGCGCGCTCATAAAGTTCATCCAATTGCCGCTGTGCAAACCGAGTATTCTTTGTGGACACGCAACCCTGAAATTGGCTCACTTGCAGCTTGCAAGGAAATTGGCGCTGCGTTTGTGGCCTTCAGTCCTGTGGGCCGAAAGTTTTTAACCGGCACATTGCAAGATGTGTCAAATTTCTCAAAAACTGACATTCGTTATTCCATGCCGCGTTTCCAAGCAGAGGCGTACGAGAAAAATCTGGAATTGCTCGAAGAATATGCAAACCTTGCAGCCGAAACAGGTTGTTCCATGGCACAATTAGCTTTGGCATGGTTGCTGGCAAAAGAGCCGCATATTATTCCTATTCCGGGAACAACATCAATTGAACATATGATTGAAAATGCGGGCGCTTCCGCCGTGGAAGTGAGCGGCGAAGTTATGGCATGTTTGGACAAATTGATTAATCAGGAAACGGTGACCGGTGCGCGCTATGACGTGGGTGCGCAACGGTCAATTGATACTGAAGAATTTGCGTAAATCAGGCGTTAAGGTCGAACACATCTGCTAAAAGTTCATAGGACTTACAACGGGCTTCGAAGCTGTGGGTGATGGTAACAACCACGGCTTCGTTCACTTCATACCGCGAAAGCGTATCGAGTAATTTTTTTCGAACAGTTGCAGGGCTTCCAATTATGTTACGGCGTTGATGGAACTTGCGCCGGGCCTCTTCTTGTGGTGTGTAGGTGTGTGCCAAGGCCTCATCCACAGTTGGAACTGGACCAATATGGCCGGTATCTAAACGTGTCCGCCATAGATCACGGCTGGCCGCAAGACGCATAGCTTCTTCATCTGTATCGGCGCAGATCAGAAAAATACCAATATTGCCCTCAGGAGACTGGGATACAGTGGATGGCTCGAAACCATCCCGGTACATCTTCATAATTTGCGGGCCTTGCTCGTCTGTAATGAAGTGAGCGAATGAAAATGGCGTTCCAAAATGCGCTGCCATCTGAGCGGATTGATCGCTACTACCGAGCATCCAAATGTCAGGTGTTTTTTCAGGAACTGGTGTTGCATGAACTTGTGCAAGGGGGTGGCCGTCGGGTAAGTCATCGGCTAGAAAAGACATTAGGTCCTGAACCTGTGACGGGTATTCACGAGGTCCCCTCGGCTGGTTTCCATAAGCAAGCGCGTGGGCCGTGATTTGATCGCTGCCTGGCGCACGACCGATGCCAAGATCAATGCGGCCTGGATACAGGGTTTCTAGAAAATTGAATATTTCAGCGATTTTGTAAGGAGAATAGTGGGATAGCATCACCCCACCAGATCCTAATCTGATGTTTTTGGTTTCTGCGCCAAGGCGCGCCAAAAGTATTTCCGGCGCGGACCCCGTGAGGCCTGTTGAATTGTGATGTTCGGCAACCCAGTATCTGTAATACCCAAGTTTGTCAGTTAGTTTTGCAAGCTCAATGGTTTCTTCAATAGCTGTTTTTGCAGAATAACCTGAACGAACAGGAGATTGATCGAGAACCGATAGGCGAATGTTTTTCATGAGCTCATTTCTTTTCTTTTGCGCGCCAGAACGAACATCCTACGCAGTGGTCAGCTTGTCAACGCGCTTCTTTTTCAAGTGTCTAATTACATAAAAAACTGGTCGCAGTATCAAATTAATTTTATGATGTGGCTCAAATCTATTGGGGGAAAAATCTATGCGAAAGATATTGGGATTGTTAGGTGTCGCTGTCTGTATGGTAGCACATATTTCTGCTGTTAGTGCGGATGTAAGCATTAAGGCGTTTGAAGGTTTTTGGGAAGGCAGCGCGATTTCAAAAAGCGAAACAAGTGTGACCTTCCCCATCAGTAGCCGGGACCTAGATGTGGTTATTCGTCCTAATACAAAAGGGGGCTTTTTAATTACATGGCGAACATTGCAACGGCAAAAAGGTGTGCCTGGACAGCCTGAAGCTGTCTTGAAAGAGACGACACGGACATATGCTCCCACGGGTGATGGAAAAATTTGGAAGGCCGTATCTTCCAAAGGCCTTCATGAAGGAGGTGCGGTTTCTTGGGCATCTTTGCAAGGGCAAGCTTTGAAAATCTATTCAATGGCGCTGCTTAAAAATGGTAGTTACGACATGCTTATTTATTCTCGAACCCTAACTGGTTTGAACATGAAACTTAAATTTACATCGCTTCGGGACGGAGAGGTTCGCCGGACAGCCAGCGGAACATTAATCAAAAGCGGCAAATGACCCGTAATCTTAAGTCAAGATTGTGGGTTTACAGATGATTCTGTCTAAGTATAAGTCCACATTTTAACAGAGATAGTAAAACACCTGATTTTGAAGAAAAAAACCAAAATTACTTGAGGTTTTGGTCATATAATATGACTAAATCTGGGTTGAATTCGGTTAATTCAACCAACTCTTTGGCAGCGTTTGACAAAAGCTGGTGAATTGTTACGAATAGGCAATTCAAATTATTCTGGCATGTGCGTCCTACAGGAAAACACCTGAACGGGACCAAGGGGAAAAGTTATGTCTTTGAATGA
>CAJXWA010000010.1 GCA_913062525.1 uncultured Alphaproteobacteria bacterium
ACTGGAGGGTAGGAACCTTCAGATTTTGAAAAACGGTGAGTTCAGAGAAAATGGCAGGAACCTGAAATTTACGGCCCATGCCCATGCGGGCAATTTCCCGAGCGGGCAGGGGCGTGATATCCACGCCATCAAAAAAGATAGTTCCATCAGTAGGTGCGAATGTTCCGCTGATGAGGTTGAAAATCGTTGATTTACCGCAGCCATTGGGCCCGATAAGGGCGGTTAAGCTTCCTTTTTCAAGGCTTAACGAAAAACCGTCTACTGCCTTTAGGCCGCCGAATCTCTTGGTAAGGGAATGAAGCTCAAGAAATGACATGTTAGTTACTCTTAGACATAAGTAGACATACGAAACTGAGCGTCGAAACATCAGTAAACAAACGAAAATTTTATAGGCGTACAAAAGGTAATGCTCATTTTTTACTCATAACCTCAAATAAAACTTATTTTTTTAGTCGCAGCACTTGAAGTAGGCCCGAAATTAGACATAAAGATCGCATCTGAGGTCTAGATGTAAATCATTTTTTATGATTTATTATTGTTTGTAAACGAATAAAATATAAATGGGGGTCGTCGATGTTAAAACTTACACGTAGAAAACTTCTCGTATCAGCAAGTGCCGCAGCCGCGGTAAGTAGTATCGGTATGCCAGCGATAGCAGCAGGCAAAACAATTAAAATTGGTGCTGTGCAGCCCTTCTCTGGCGGGTTGGAGCTTTTTGGGAAACAAGCCCAAATGGGGCTTGATTTAGCGACTGCAGAAATTAATGCGGCAGGCGGTATCATGGGCCATAAGGTCGAAATGTTGTATGAAGATAACAAAACCGACCCAAAAACGTCAGTGGAACGTGCCCGTAAAGTTATTCAGCGCGATGATGTGATGGCTGTGTCAGGCCCGATTACGTCTGCGGCGCGAGATGCAATGGCAGGGACCATGAAGCGCCTGAAGACACCTCTTCTATACGCAACGAATTATGAAGGCGGCATTTGCGATCGTTATTTATTCTCGTTTAATACCGTACCTAATCAAGATACTGCGCCGCTTATTCCCTACCTAAAGGATCAAGGTATTGGAAACAGCTATTACATGTTTGGCGCTGACTATGTTTGGCCGCGCAATATGTTTAAGGCTGCGGGCGAGATGATCAAGCAGGTGGGCGGACAAGCTCTTGGGGAAGAATATACACCGTTTGGGGTTAAAGACTTCTCGTCTGTTATTCGGAAAATTGCAGATTCTGGCGCAAAAATCCTATTGTTCGCGCTGCCGGGCGCAGATGGTATTACCTTCATTAAACAAGCTGAAGAATTTGGTTTGATGAAAAAAGTTACCATTGCATTTTTGGGATTTGCTGAAACTTATCTCGGTGCGTTCGGCGCAGGGAAAGGGGAGGGCATGTATGCAGGCCTTCCAATGGTTGCCAATTCTAAAGAAGCCGGCGTGCAGGAATTTGTATCAAAAATCCGCAAACGCGAGGGTGATGATGCCATCGTCTCATTCTACGTTATGACCCATTACAATTCCCTAATGGCTGTAAAGGCTGGTATGGAAAGAGCGGGCAAAGTGGATAAAGAAAGCTTGATTGACGGCATGGCAGGGCTTTCGTTCGACATTCCTACGGGTAAAGCAAGCATTGCAGCTGAAGATCACCATGTGGCTATGAACATGTATATTGGTAAAACAGGCGGCGGTACGCTGAATGTGGAGAAATCGTTGGGCCTGATTACGCCATCTCGTCAGTGCGGCTGAACCTAGAAAATATGTGAGGATAAAATGCAAACTCAAAAAATAACAAAAGACCTCAGCGATGCTATGCCTTTGGTATTCAGCTCTTTAAATCTAAAGGCTGATTGTAAGCGGGTTGGGCTCGTTATTGTTGATGAAATCAACGGGTTTGCAACGGTGGGGGCGGGAAATCTCGCCCCGCCAACTCCCAATGAACAAGTCTCCACCATGGTTTCAGAAACCGATCGGTTAGCGCGAAAGTTTACAGCGGAAAATTGGCCAATACTTGCATTTCTGGACACTCATGTTCCCGGCAAGGAAGAGCCGCCCTATCCCCCGCATTGTGAAAGCGGGACCGGTGAAGAAGAGTTGGTGCCTGAGCTAAAATGGTTGGAAAAAGATACGAATACAACGCTGGTGCGCAAAGATTGTATCAATGGGTTTATCGGTGCCTTTGCTGATGATGGGACAAATGCAGTTGTTGAATGGGTAAAGGCCAATGGCATAACGGATTTGTTGGTGGTGGGTATTTGCACTGATATTTGCGTGATGGATTTTGTGCTCACCAGTTTAAGCGCCCGTAATCACGAAATGATGCCGGGACTTACCAATATTCATGTTTACGACAAAGGGTGTTCCACTTACGATTTACCTAAAGAAGTGGCGCTGGAAGTCGGCTTGCCGGCAGCTGCCGCCCATCCTCAAAATATTACACATTATATGGGGCTCTATTTTATGGCTTCGCGTGGTGCAAATCTGGTGAATAATATTATCTAAGAACACATTGATCCATTTGAACAAGTCGTTAATTACATGTGTTCTAGTGAAACCGTCTGATAAAAATGTTTCTTAGGTAATATAGGTTGAGTATCAAATGCGCTTCGAAAAATTGAGGTCTTGGGCAAGAGCGGTTAAGCGAGATGTGATCGCCTTATGGATTGCAGCAAGAGACACTCGAACGCCTTGGCATGCTAAAGCGGTTGCCATTATCGTCGCTGCTTATGCCTTGTCTCCTATTGATTTGATCCCAGACTTCATTCCAATTATCGGTTATTTGGATGACATTCTTCTCGTCCCGCTTGGTATTCTTCTCGCGATATGGCTTATTCCGGCATCGTTGATGGTGGAATTTCGGAAGAAGGCCGATGAACTTGAAAAGCGACCAGTCAGTCGTATTGCCGCTGTGCTAGTCGTTCTAGCTTGGGTAATCTGCGGGTTATGGTTGGTGCACTGGTATCTGAATTTTAACGCATAAATTCAACTTATAAAAATGATTATTAATATCGATTTTACTTATTCATAATCTGTTTCTATACTCTTCATAAGCCTGTAACAGTGAAGTAGCATCGTTGCAGATTGCGCTGTAAAATATTATAACCGCAATGAATTTTTGACGAGTAAAGGACAGATGAATGTCGAAAGATAATGTGACGGTAAATGGCCGTGAATATGCATGGCCCAAACAACCGGTCGTCGTCGTATGTATTGACGGCAGCGAGCCTGCATATATCGAGCAAGCCATCAGAGATGGTGTGATGCCGTATATGGAAAAAGCTTTGACCTCTGGTGCTGATTTGCGCGCTGAATGTGTTGTGCCAAGCTTCACTAACCCGAACAATCTTTCAATTGTCACCGGACAACCACCGAAAGTACACGGAATTTGCGGCAACTATTTTTATGACGTTGAAGCCGACGCAGAGGTTATGATGAATGACCCTAAATTCTTGCGTGTACCGACAATATTTAAAGCCTTTTTTGATCAAGGTGCGAAAATTGCCGTTGTCACTGCGAAAGATAAACTTCGCACATTGCTTGGTAATGGTCTTGATGTGACAAGTGGCCGTGCTATCTGTTTTTCATCTGAAAAATCTGCAGAAGCGACACTTGCTGAAAATGGTATTGATGACGCTGCAAGCTGGCTCGGACGCGAAGTCCCATCCGTTTATTCCGCAGAATTGAGTGAATTTATTTTCGCCAGTGGCGTCAAATTGATGGATGAATACAAACCAGATTTGATGTATCTCTCAACAACAGATTATATCCAGCATAAGCATGCGCCGGGAACACCGGTTGCTAACGAATTCTACGCGATGCTTGATAAGTATATGGCAGAGCTTGATGCACGCGGAGCGGTTATCGCGTTAACGGCTGATCATGGTATGAAACCAAAATTTGGATCAGATGGACAGCCTGACGTTATCTACCTACAAGATGTTCTTGATGAATGGTTGGGTGAGGGCGAAGCGCGCGTTATCCTTCCAATCACAGATCCATATGTTGTGCATCACGGTGCTCTTGGATCGTTCGCCACAGCCTATATTCCAGCAGATAAACGCGCTGAAGTCATTGAGCGCTTTAAATCTTTGGATGGGATTATGGAGAGCCTTTCTCGCGAGGACGGTTGTGCTAAGTTTGAATTGCCAGAAGATCGTACCGGCGATATTATTTTGGTATCAACAGTGAATAAGGTGCTCGGTACAAGCGCGAGCCGTCATGATCTGTCTGCTCTAAAAGAGCCTCTTCGCTCTCACGGTGGTATTTCAGAACAAACTGTTCCGCTACTTTGTAACCGTCCTGCAGGGGCCATCGATGATGGCCGTCGCCTGCGGAATTTCGATATTTTCGATATGGCATTGAATTTCGCGCAATAGGAGGCATCATGGCTCAGGGAAGAAACGTTCGTAACGAGGCGATGAGAATTGCCGGTGAACATGTTACGACAGAAAATAGCATCGATGTCATTAACCCGTTCAGCAATGACGTGGTTGGAACTGTCCCTATGGGGCAGGTGGAACATGTTCGGAAGGCTTTTAAAGTGGCTGCTGAATATCAGCCGACATTGTCGCGCCATCAACGATATGAAATTTTACAAAAGGCCGCTGATATACTGGTTGCCAGAAAAGATGAAATTTCAGACGTTATTACCTCTGAAGCCGGTCTTTGTAAGAAAGATAGTTTGTATGAGGTCGGACGGGCCTATGATGTGTTTAGTCTTTCTGCACGTCTTTGTATCATTGATGATGGTGAAATTTATTCTTGTGACATCACGCCTCACGGTAAAGAACGTAAGATTTTTACTTTGCGGGAACCTCTTACTGCGATCAGTGCAATTACGCCGTTTAACCATCCGTTAAATCAGGTGGCACATAAGATTGCACCGTCGATTGCTACAAATAACTGCATGGTTCTAAAACCAACGGAAAAAACACCACTGACAGCACTCTTGCTGGCTGACGTGTTGTATGATGCTGGATTGCCGCCTGAAATGTTCCAGGTAGTAACGGGTCTTCCCGGTGACATTGCGGATGAAATGTTGACCAATGAAAATGCAGAACTTGTAACCTTTACCGGTGGTGTTCCCATTGGGAAATACATTGCTGGAAAAGCGGGCTACAAACGGAAAGTGTTGGAACTTGGTGGCAATGATCCCCTGATTGTTATGAAAGATGCGGATCTTGAAAAAGCATCAGATCTAGCCGTTGCCGGTTCTTTCAAAAATTCGGGTCAGCGCTGCACTGCCGTTAAACGTATTTTAGTGGACGACAGCATTGGCGATGACTTTGTGGCACTTTTAACTGAAAAAGCGTCAAAAATGAAATATGGCAACCCCTACGATCCAGAAATGGATATGGGAACCGTCATCAATGAAGCGTCTGCAATTCAGTTTGAAACGCGCGTAAACGATGCGATTTCCAGCGGTGCCAAATTGACGTACGGCAATATCCGTGACGGGGCTCTTTACTCGCCAACAGTTGTTGATCACGTTCCGTTTGATTGCGAATTGGTCCGCGAAGAAACTTTTGGACCCGTTGCGCCTGTCATTCGCTTTAAGGATATTGATGATGCTATTCGCATTTCAAACTCCACTGCATTTGGTTTATCATCCGGTGTTTGTACGGATAACTGGAAAAGTATTCAGCGTTTCATCAAAGAATTGAAAGTGGGCACGGTTAATGTCTGGGAGGTTCCGGGCTACCGTATTGAGATGTCCCCATTTGGTGGCATTAAAGATTCTGGCCTTGGTTACAAAGAAGGTGTGTTGGAGGCTATGAAAAGCTTTACTAATTTGAAGACTTATTCCCTGCCTTGGGACTAATCGTTCTTAGTAATTAAAAAGGCCGCGTTTAACGACGCGGCTTTTTTTTATGGATTTTTTTCAGTTTTCTTGATCAACTTGCGAACATTAAGGCAACCTAAGTCAGTCCTGCTGGGAAGAAGTTTCATGATAATCGTATTTGGCTCCATAAATATTGATCAAGTGTATCAGGTGGGCAAATTACCTGCGCCGGGAGAGACTGTACTAGGGGCAGGATACATGCAGGTGCCAGGTGGAAAGGGAGCTAACCAAGCCCTTGCTGCGCGGCGGTCTGGGGCAGAGGTTACGATGGCCGGTTGTGTTGGCAGTGATGCTAATGGAGATCTGGCTATGGCGCTCATGAAGAATGATGGCGTCAGTCTGGAACATATCTCCATATGTTCTCTTCCTACTGGGTGTGCTTCAATCTGGGTTGATGGCCAGGGCGAAAATAGTATCGTGGTTTCTTCAGGTGCAAATGAACAAGCAAGGGCAGAGCAAGTTCCTGTGGATCAACTCGCATCTTGTGATCTTTTACTGCTTCAAATGGAAGTGGATGCCGCTGAAAATTGGAAACTTTTAGAACATGCCAAACGCCAGAATGTATCAACATTGTTGAACGTGGCGCCTGTTGGTTTGGTTCCTGCTAGTGCCCTGTACAATCTAGATTATCTCGTCGTGAACGAAATTGAAGCGGCTGAACTTGCACGGCAACATCGCTTCGACTTTGCAGACGAAGAAGAACTGGCTCTCATGTTTTCAGAAAAATTTGATCTTTGTTGTCTTTTAACATTGGGTGCTCGGGGTGTACTCGCAGCAAACGGAAGCCAAATTACTAGGGTTGCGGCAATGGATGTAATGCCTGTAGATACCACTGCGGCAGGTGATAGCTTTATCGGAGGGTTTTCTGCTGCTATCTCAAAGGGGAATTCGCTCGAAAATGCATTAGACTATGCGACAAAAGTAGCGGCCGTAACTTGTACCCGATTGGGAGCGCAGTCCAGCATACCTTTCATTTCTGAAATTACTTAAATACCAATGGGGTATTTAAGTAGGCGGTAAACTTACGACTAAAGAACCAACAAAAGATAATCGTAATTATAATATTGATTTGTGCATCAAGAAAATATTATAAAAAGGAGTGTGTAGAACTTGGTCATGGTTAAGGGGGGTAAGTTTGTGTTGAATTTAGTTGAAAGAGGATATTCACGCGCGGGCATTAGTGGCCGCATTGTCCATGAATTAGGACGAGACATTGTCCGTGGCGTATATAAGCCTGGCGAAAGATTGCCTAATGAGATGGCGTTCATTAATCGATTCAATGGTAGCCGTACGGTAATTCGGGAAGCCTTCCGCGTATTGTCAGCTAAGGGCCTTCTGGAAGCAAGGCAGCGTGCAGGAACAAGTGTGCGTTCTAGATCCTATTGGAATTTATGGGACCCTGATGTTTTGTCTTGGCATTCTGCCCAAGATTTGGATGAAAATACAATTCGCCAACTGTTTGAACTTAGAATGATTGTGGAGCCTGAGGCTGCACGGATGCTAACCCAGAAAAGTCGGATTGCTAAGGCTGTGACTGTGTTGGAAAAAAATTACTTTCTGATGGAGCGGGCGTGGGATGAAAAAGACTTTGAGAAAGTTAAAAGCCTAGAGATCTCTTTCCATCTGATGCTCATTGATTATTGTGGCAATGAATTCCTTGTACGTTCCCGATATGCCGTTCAATTAATTTTGCAGCATTGCCAGCATGTCTTATCTAATAATGGAGCTATGGCTCTTGGCGCAGCCCGTTGGTATAGCTTGATTTTAGAGAAAATTAGGCAAGGGGATGCTGATGCGGTAGCGAGCACCGTCAAATCTTTGGTAGTGAGAGACCGAGAATTGATAGATCAAGCGACTAGTCAAGAGACCCAAAGCGCCAGTGAGGTTGCCTAGAAGGTCGGCTGACGTCATTCGGAGTTACTGTTGATCCTGTAGGCTTCGTGAATTTGATCCGCGTTGTCTATGTCGACGTTCAAATCACGAAGTAGGCCGTCCTGCAAGCCGTAAACCCAGCCGTGCACAGTAAGTTCTTTTTTATTCCGCCATGCCTTTTGGGCAATGGTCGTTCTAGCAACATTGCGGACTTGTTCCTCAACGTTCAGCTCACACAGCCGATCAATTTGTTCTTGCTGAGTTGGCAGTGCAGTTATTTCTGAGTAATGCTGCCTGAGGACATCTTTGATATTGGCAAGCCAGTTGTCAATTTGCCCATGGTCTGTATCTTCTAATGCGGCCCGGATGCCGCCGCAGTTGTAATGACCTGTGACGATAATGTGTTCAACTTCAAGAACTTCTACTGCGTATTGAATGACAGCAAGGCAATTTGCATCACTATGGGGGACAACGTTTGCCACATTACGGTGAACAAAAAGCTCGCCCGGATCCATACCAACAATTTCATTGGCAGGTACACGACTGTCAGAGCACCCAATCCACAAATAATTTGGCGTTTGAATGTCGTTTAGTTTGCTAAAAAATTGATCATCCATAGCGAGTTTGCTGCGGGCCCACTCGATGTTCCGTTTGAAAAGATCTTTTGGAGTTGGTTTCATTTGGCGCCTCTTAAAGTCGGAACATGAATACAGGTGTCTTTTACATCGCATACATACTGTGACTATAAAAAAAATCAAGGCAATCGCATATCAAAAAATGAACTGAATAGAAAAAGTTTCATATGATACAAAAAATATTGATTTGTTTTGAAAACTGTATCATATTAACAAAAGCAATACAGAAAATAGGTGTGACTGCGATGGATGAAGTCGATATGGAGCTTGAAAAAGCTTTTCAAAGCAAAATTGATGCTGAGCTTAAAATTGAACCGAAAGACTGGATGCCGGATGCTTACCGGAAAACATTGGTGCGTCAAATGTCGCAGCATGCCCATTCAGAAGTCGTTGGTATGTTACCCGAAGGTAATTGGCTGACACGGGCCCCATCCTTGAAAAGGAAAGCCATTTTGATGGCCAAAATTCAAGATGAAGGTGGCCACGGGCTTTATTTATATAGCGCCGCAGAAACACTGGGTGTCTCTCGCGATGAAATGTATGAGCAACTTCACAGTGGTAAAGCGAAATATTCATCAATTTTCAATTACCCGACCTTGAACTGGGCCGATATCGGTGCCATTGGATGGCTTGTTGACGGTGCTGCTATCACAAACCAAATAGCCTTATGTCGATGCTCTTATGGGCCCTATGCCCGGGCCATGGTCAAGGTGTGTAAGGAAGAGAGTTTCCATCAACGCCAAGGCTACGAGATTATGATGAATATGTCGAACGGCACGAAAGAACAAAAAGAAATGGCACAGGACGCCATTAATCGGTGGTGGTGGCCAGCGCTGATGATGTTTGGTCCCCATGACAAAAATAGTGATCATACTAGCCAATCCATGACATGGAAAATTAAACGGACATCCAATGATGAACTGCGCCAACGTTTTGTCGACGCGACAGTCCCGCAAGCCGATTATCTGGGCCTTACAGTTCCAGATGACAAACTTGCGTGGAATGAAGAGACCCAAAGTTACGATTGGGGTGAAATCGATTGGGATGAGTTCCGTAATGTCGTCGCGGGAAATGGGCTTTGCAATCGTGAGAGATTACAAACCCGCCGCGATGCTCATGATGGGGGCAAATGGGTCCGCGATGCAGCGCTAGCATACGCCGAGAAACAAAAGAAACGCATGGCTGATAAAGCCGCTTGAAGTGAGGAACTAAAAGATGCCAGAAAATAGTACTGAAAGTGAACTTCCTCTATATGAAGTGTTCATCCGCAGTAAAAATGGATTGCATCACAAACACGCGGGCAGCCTGCACGCACCGGATGCCGAAATGGCCCTAACGAATGCCAGAGATGTCTATACGCGCCGGAGTGAAGGGGTGAGTATCTGGGTTGTTAAAGCAACGGATGTTGTGGCTTCTAGTCCTGAAGATAAAGGGAACTTCTACGAGCCAAATGACGATAAATTGTATCGCCATCCAACATTCTACAACATCCCTGACGAAGTCGGACATATGTAAGCTGAGAGAGCAGGAATAGAAGTTATGAATGACAATGAAATACTCTTTGAGTATCTGCTGCGGCTTGGTGATAATTGCGCGATTTTAGGGCAGCGTTTGGCTGAATGGTGCGGTAAAGCCCCTGTTCTTGAAGAAGAATTAGCCCTAATGAATGTTGGGCTCGATCTTGTTGGGCAAGCAAGACTGTTACTTGACTATGCAGGTAAAGTTGAAGGTGCTGGGCGGGATGAGGATCAATTGGCCTTCTTCCGGGACACGCAAGAATGGCGCAATTTTCTGTTGATCGAGCAACCAAATGGAGATTTTGCCAAAACAATGGCGCGCCAAATGATTTTCGATTGCTTCCAGTATCTCCAATTTGAAGCCCTAACAGCTTCAAAAGATAAAACACTTTCTGAGATCGCAGCCAAATCCTTGAAGGAAATTACCTATCATCGCCGCCACAGTAGTAACTGGGTGATAAGACTTGGAGACGGTACCGACGAAAGCCATGCAAAAATGCAGGCCGCCATTGATGAACTTTGGGGATTTATTCCTGAGATGTTTGACATGGATGCAGTGGAAGATGCCATGGTCGCCGCAGGTATTGGTACTGACGTCAGCGTTTTGCGCGCCCGTTGGGATGACATGATTAATTCCATTCTCACCGAAGCTACTTTGCAGCGACCTGAAGATACTTGGTCTGTTCGCGGAAGCCGTGAAGGTAAGCATTCAGAGCATCTAGGGTTTTTACTTGCTGAAATGCAGTTTCTTCCACGTGCTTATCCGGACGCCAAATGGTAGATACCGCCACGATTCCGAGAGACCCGGTATATGATGATAAAAGCATCCGAAAAGTGCTGGAAATGGTTAAAGATCCAGAGATACCGGTGCTGACAATCGAGGATATGGGGATTGTTCGGAACATTGAGTTTGAAAAAGAAAGCGTTCAAATTTCAATAATGCCGACATATTCGGGATGTCCCGCGATGGATGTCATCGCGGAAGATGTAAAGTCTATGCTTGTTCTTCATGGATATAAAAATATAGAAGTAAAAACAGTATTGTCTCCTGCCTGGTCTAGCGATTTCATTTCTGAAAATGGTAGAAAATGTTTGGAAGAGTATGGCATTGCGCCTCCGGTATCTGCCGGAAGCAAGGCAGCAATGATCGGCATAGACGCGGTCGCTTGCCCGCAATGTAAATCAATAAAAACCAAAGTCGTGAGTGAATTCGGCTCAACAGCTTGTAAGGCTTTATACAAGTGTGAAGATTGCTTGGAACCGTTCGACTATTTCAAATGTGTTTAGGATACCTTAGATGACCATTTTCCATTCCCTGAAGATTGCAGAAGTAATTCGTGAAACTGACGATGCTATTTCCGTTGAGTTCGAAATTCCTGCGAACCTGAAAAATGACTACTTGTTTATCCAAGGGCAGCACTTGACCCTTAAAACAGATGTGGGCGGAGAAGAATTACGAAGATCTTATTCCATATGTAGTGCCGTTGGGGATGACACTCTTCGTGTTGCTATTAAACAAATAGATGGTGGTAAATTTTCGACCTTTGCCAACGAAAATCTGAAAGCTGGTATATCTGTTGACGTAATGATCCCGCAGGGAAGGTTTTTTACACCGTTATCTGCAAACAATAAAAAAAGTTATCTTGCTGTTGCCGCAGGAAGCGGGATAACGCCGATATATTCAATTATCAAAACAATTTTGCAAACAGAACCAAACAGTAAAGTTGCACTTCTTTATGGCAATCGTAGAACCTCCAGCGTGTTGTTTTTAGAGCAATTGGAAGATCTGAAGAACACTTATGGAGAGCGACTTAATCTGCTTCATATCTTGAGCCGTGAGTCTCAAGATAGTGAGATTTTTAATGGACGTATAGATAAACAAAAATGTTTAGACCTTTTTGAAGGTCCCTTGGCCAATTCTCAATTCGACGATGCGTTTCTGTGCGGCCCTGAGCAAATGATCATGGATGCGAAGGAAGTTCTGCAGAAGAAGGGTGTTTTGAAAGAAAATATTCATTTCGAACTGTTCATTACTGACGCCTCGATCGCTGCTTCGAAAGCATTAGAAAATTCTTCTGCTTCTATTTCTTCTGGCCCTAAACATACAGTAAAGGTGGTCATCGATGGACGGACAAGTGAAGTGATTATCCCAGAAGAAGGGGTTTCAATACTTGATGCAGCACTTGAAACAGATATTGATCTCCCATTTGCCTGTAAAGGCGGTGTATGCAGTACTTGCCGTGCAAAAGTTGTTCAAGGAAAAGTTCGTATGGACTTAAATTATGCTTTGGAAGATGACGAAGTGGCAGAAGGGTTTGTTCTGACCTGCCAATCTCACCCGTTGACAGATGATGTGATTGTTGATTTTGACGCTTAAATTAAAAGTTTAGGATATATTCATTTCCCTCAGGCAAAAAGGCAATATGATGTGCCTACTCAGCGATGACGCAGGGTAGATATTGGGGGGACCAACATTGTCTGGTAAAAATAGAAATACAGCCGTTTACTACGAGCTTGACGGATATACAACAACACAGAAAAGGCTACTTGGGCGTCAAGTCGCAGGGGAGAGTTTTCTCCGTGGTTTTGTGAAATCTGCAGACTTGGATGACTTCTATTGCTTCACAGATTATCCCGACAAATTTGAAGCCTTCACCAATCAAGTCAATGACTATAGAGAAAAACCCCTAAAGACTTCATGGGTTAGCCCGCTTACTTTGAATAAAATGGATGATGTCGGGTGTCTCTTCTATTCTGGCCCTGGGCTTGAGTCTCTTGGATGGCAGCGGAGACACGTGGGTGCTGCAGCCTACAGTCTTTGCGGAATGACCCATACAACCTGTTCTCAAGAAGCCATGCAAGCATTTGGTGGGCTTATAACAGGGCCGATTGAAGAGTGGGATGCTGTGATTTGTACATCCAACTCAGTCAAGAAAACCATGGAATATGCGCTGGATAACTGGGCGGAGTATTTGGGATCTAGAACTGGATCGAAACCAAAGATACGAGTGCAGTTGCCGCTGCTTCCCCTCGGTATTAATTGCGACGAGTTTGAAAGGCCCGATAGCGCTGATGCTTATGTGAAGTCTTTTAAAGAAGAACACAAAATTGGAAAAGATGACGTTGTTGTTTTATTTGTAGGTCGATTAGCGTCTCACGCAAAAGCTCATCCGCTTCCCATGTACCAGGCTTTAGAGAAAGCGGCGCAGAAAACGAGTCGGAAAATACATTTGGTGCAATCGGGGTGGTTCGCAGCTGATGCCATTGAGTCCCAATTTAAAGATGGTGCACGGAAATACTGCCCTTCAGTGAACGCCATCTTCATTGATGGGCGAGTGCCTGATACCCGAAAGCATATATGGCACGTGGGCGACATCTTCACGACGCTTGCTGATAATATTCAAGAAACTTTCGGAATTACTCCGTTGGAGGCAATGGCGGCAGGTATGCCGGTTGTCGCGACAGATTGGGATGGATACCGCGAAACCATTCGGGATGGAGTGGATGGTTTCCTTGTTCGAACCACTATGCCAGAACCCGGAACCGGACGCCCTTTGGCATATCGCTACCAAGTGGGTTATGACAGTTATGACCGTTATATCGGTCAGGTTAGTTTATTCACAAATGTAGACACGGAGCATTGTGCAGAGGCATATTTGAAATTAATCGATAATCCAGATCTTCGCCGGAAAATGGGTGACGCTGGCAAAAAGTTAGTAATGGAAAAATATGACTGGGGAGTGTTAATCCCGCAATATCAAGACCTTTGGGCTGATCTCGCAGATCGCCGGGGAGCTGCTAAGCAAGAAAAAATTACAATTCCTGTGCCGCTAGTCGATGATCCTTTTGCGTCATTTGCGCATTATCCAACGCAGCTTATGCTACCTTCGACTCGTTTAAGCCTAGCGGAGGGGGAGCGTAAGAGCGTTAACTTCTATCTTAAAGATCCTTTAGGCGGTGGTGTTGCTCATTTAATGCCAACGGAAGAAGTTCTGGAGAATATGCTCAGTACTATTGAGGCTGAAGGTGTGTGTAGTATTCTCGAGATTGCCCAAAAATTCCAGCTAAGGCCGGATAGAATGATCCTGTTTGCGGGATGGCTCGCCAAAATGGATTTGGTGAAAGTGCTTGCAGAAGAAATTTGATAAATACCGGTGTGAGCCTGATAAAAGGCTCACACCGAATAATTAGGTATTCTTTGCAGCAGATTGACGGCGCTCAGCTAAGGAAAGATCCCGGTCCTTAAAGCGAAGCTGGGCAAGCCGGTTCACGTTCGTTAGACCATCCAGAAGACCTGGTATAACGATGTCAGAAGGTTTGTTTTGCTGGCAGAGCTGTTTTAACGCAATGCCCATGGTAGCAGGTGCACGGACATCATCATCGATTAACACGCTAATCAGGCCTAGTTCAGCAGCTCTGGTTGCCCGGATATATTGCTCCAAACGAGGGACTGTTCGCGGGATAATCAATGTTCGTTTATTCATTGATAGAATTTCACAGAAAGTGTTGTAGCCACCCATGGCAACTACCGCAGATGCTTTATCCATCAAGTTTTCAATGTTACTGTCAAAGGTAACGGATTTCACCTGAGGAAGCTTGCTAATCCGTTCGCGAAAGCTCGTGCGCAAATCAGGTGGCATGAAGGGACCGAGTACCAATAAGGCATTCAATGGGAGATCAGTTTCGGTTTCATACGCGCTAAGCACCCAGTCAATCAAAACATCGCCGTCACCGCCGCCGCCAACTGTCACAAGTACATATGGCTCATCAATTTCTTCCAGTATAGCAGGGTCTGTGGCGGGCTGGACTTTCCGGGGCAGGTAGCCAGTATATGAAACTTTACGTTTTACATCAGCCGGTAAATCAACACCTTCTAAAGGGTCGTAAAGCTGCTCGACACCGAAAATCCAAATGTCATCGTAGTAATTTTGCAGTGCCGTAAGGACATTTTTACGCTTCCATTCGGGTACAAGAAGGGAAGGGTCATCGAGGACATCACGAAGGCCAAGCACAAGTTGCGTGCCATTTGCTTTGAGAACTTCAAGTGTCTCAGCAACTTCACCTTTGAGGCCAAAGGGCTCTTTATCCACGATGAAGATATCAGGATCGAAGGTTTCTGCCGTGTGACGAATGATTGATGCTCTCATAGCCAGTGTTTGTTCTGTATCGATGTGCAGGCTGAGCGACGTATACTCGCCATTCCGCAGTTTGATGATGCCCGGGATACGAACGAAATCAACCCGAGCCTTGAAATCAAAACTGCCAATGATCGGAGAGCCTGAAAGAATAAGAACGGACAAATTTTGGTTTTGTTCAACGAGCGCGTGAGCAAGTGTCCGACAACGTCTTAAATGGCCGAGGCCAAAAGAGTCATGACTATAAATTAAAATACGTCTTGCGCTGCCGTCTAAGGACATTTAGCCACCCTTGAAAACCAATTTAGTCCACGTTTATATTTTACTCACTTCGGTATACCGTCCTGTGCGCAAGAATGCACTTACAAAAACAGATTTATCGAAATCTGATTGATAGAGATTCTTCCTCGAAGCTCTAAATTTCGAAAATAAACTCAAATAAAGTACTATAATAAGCATTTTATTAGAAATAATTTAAATTAGTAATTATTTGTATTTGTTTTTTGTGTATTGTTGGCTCACAAATTAAAATTATACATAAAAACAACTCCTTAGTGGTTAAATCAATTTGATCTAAAAAAGAAAAATAAAAATAAGTTAAATTTTTATTAAGAAAAGATAATGACATAAAACATAAAGTATTATTATGGTTTTATAGCTTTTCACATTCAAATTTATAACAGAGAAGCAATTAGAAATCAGATTGGCTTAAAGGTAACTGGAACAGTTATTATGGTTATAATTTGAGTTATCTAAGTCAATTAGTCTCGTTGTTCTTGGAATGAAAGAAGGCAGAAATATGAAAACAATAACCACTTATGGGAGCATTATATGATTGATTTTATTGATAAATTTTCTGCGGATGAGAGTGGGGTAACTTCGGTGGAGTATGCCCTTCTTGCTGCAGCAGCTTCAGCTACGGTCTTAATCGCGGGGGGAGCCTTCTACGCTAAAGTTAGTGCTGCATTGCAGGCAATTGCACTAGAGCCAGTCGCAGATACGGGCAACGGAAGCGGATTTTAAGAACTTAGATTTATAACGGAGGGAGAGTGAAATGTTGGTTGAAACTGCTTTAAAGAGTATCACTCTCTTTCTTCCGCTGCTGGCGATCGCTTTGATGTTGTGCGCGGCTTTCACTGATTGGACGGTACGGCGAATTTCAAACAAAATATCGCTGTGTTTAGTGGTGCTATTTGGGGCATTTACCCTAATACCGGGATGCGTCGATGATGTTATGCCGCATATGTTGGTTTCAGTGGGGATGCTACTGGTATTATTGCCGGTTTATGCCATGGGAAAAATGGGCGGCGGAGATGTGAAACTTTTGGTTGCCTCTGGACTTTGGATGGGAAGCGATCAAATCACGGAATTTATCCTATACGTGAGTTTCGCAGGTGCCGTTTTAGCGTTAATTTTGATCTCAGAAAACTTGCGAAATATATGGGAATGGGGCGCTTCGAAGGTGGGGCTTCAGTCCGTGGGTGGGGCCGCATCCAAAGCCATTGGAATTCCCTACGGAGTCGCAATTTCATTTGGTGGCATAGTTCTCATTTCCAAATCCTATGTGCTTTGAGGTAAATAAATGCGCTCTCTCATAATGTTTTTCTGTTGCCTCTGTTTTTTTGGAGTGGCCGTCTATCTGGCAGTTCAGGTTTTCGTAAAACCTGAAGCTATTTCTGTTAAAGCACACGTTGAAGCGGCTCCTCGTGTCCATCTTCCTAGCCTTAGAAAGGCTACTTCAAAAGGTGAAATTGTGCAGATGAGCGATGTCGTTTGGATCCCATATTCAGGAAATGATGATTTGGCGGGTCTTGTAAATCAATCCACCCTTTTGAAGGCAAAAGCGGACTATTTTTCCGTAAACCGATCTGTTGAAGCTGGTGTAATTCTCAAGCGAGAGGATTTTCTTTGGCCCACAGATAAACGGTTTTTAGAAAATATACTAAAGCCGGAGTTTCGAGCAGTAGAGGTTAGTTTTTTAGAGGGTTTGCTTGAAAAGAAGATCCTTACAAGTGGTAGTTTCGTTGATTTGTTATGGTCTAATAAAAAAATGAATGACTCTTTTATTGTCGCCCAAAACATCCGAGTGTTGGCGGTCCAGCCAGACGGAGGTGGAAATTCCATAGTGCTGTTGGAAGTCAGCACAGCCCAATCAGAGATCATATCGGTTTCCCGTTCGCTTGGATCTGTATCCCTTCTACTTCGTTCAAAAAATCGGATTAAAAAAGATAAAAATCTGAAAAATGTGCTCCAAAGACTTCGCCTTATGGGGGCCGGAACCGGGGTGTTGCCTCTCCAAGGCGAGGACAAAATTTTGATTATCCAACGGGGAGAAAAGATCACAGTAATGAATAGGACGAGTGGTCGTCTGCCACAAATCAAAACATCTCTGTTTACCGGGGTTACTGAAAGAGGAGTGAATTAATGTACAGGGTTTTTTTGGTGAGTTTTTTCACATTTCTCTTCGGTTTTTCCCTGGTCGCAGCAGATGAGTTGTTCCTCAAACCCAATGAAGGAAAATTATATCGCCTCGGGGCCGTTGTTCGGGATGTTCTGATTACTAACCCCGAAATTGCTGATGTGCAGATGACGCAAAGTAATGGTTTGTTTGTTTATGGAAAGCAATCTGGACGGACACATATTGTTGCCCTAGCTGATAATGATGTGGTGGTGTTCGAAAGATTTGTAACGGTAAATCGAGACCTCAAAAAATTGGAGACATTGTTCAAAACTGAATTTCCAGAGTCAAATGTAAGCGTTCAACTTTCTCCTGGCCGATTGATACTAAGTGGAAACGTAGATAGCGCGTTGACCGCCAAAAGTATATTAAGTCTCGCCAGTGGGTATTTGGTCGGTGGCGAGAAACTGGTGGATACCCTCAAAATTGCATCTCCGGTTCAAGTAAATCTCCGTGTTCGGGTCATGGAGATGAATAGAGTCGCTACTAAGAATATTGGCATTAACTGGAACTTGCTCCTCAATCCGGGATCTATGGCCATTAATTTGATCTCTGGCAGAAGTCCCTTAGCACTGGCTGGAAGCGCAGTTCCCGGATCAACTGTTGCGGCAGGTGGTAGCAGTACACAATTTGGTAGTACCGGAACTGACGCGTCATTTTCAGCCATAGTTGACGCCTTAGTCGAAGATAAATTGATAACAGTGCTCGCAGAGCCAAATCTAACATCGCGGTCCGGGGAAACAGCCAATTTTTTTGCGGGAGGGGAGTTCCCCATTCCCATCGCCTCTGATGACAACGGGGTTACAATTGAGTTCAAAAAATATGGTGTTTTGCTCGACATGACACCAACGGTTATTTCTCCAAATAGAATACGGCTCCATATTCGGCCTGAAGTCAGTGAGCTGTCCTCTGCTGGGGCCGTGGTTTTGAACGGTATTACAATTCCTGGCATTGCCATTCGCCGGACAGAGGCGACGATTGAACTCGCAAGCGGGCAAAGTTTTTCTGTGGCAGGCCTTCTTCAAAATCAGAAACGAGACTTGGTGAGAGAAGTGCCGTGGCTCGGGCAGATGGAGGTGCTGGGGCCACTTTTCCGCTCGAAAGAATATCAAAGCTCTGAAACAGAGTTGGTGATTATTGCGACTGTCAATATTGTGAAACCTCTCTCACATGCAGACTACGTATCCCCTTTGGCTGTAGACCACCGCAATGAACAAAACATGCGAGGCCCCGAAGCGCTTCCCCAAAATCGAGATACGGCACCTGAAACCCGGGAAATCCGTACCAAAGATGGCATTAAACTGTATGGCCCGAGGGGGTATATCTTTTGATTGTCCTCATGAAAGTGATCAAGGAGCAATTTCCTAATCGAAAAATAGGTCTCGTTCTTCTGTTGTTGTTTAGTGGATGCCTTGCCGACGATCGTAGTTTTCGAAATCTAGTGCCGGCAAGTGAACCTGTTCAGGTTCAGTTTTCCCGCTCGAATTTTGTGTTTTATCAAGGCGAGCCGGGTGCAATGTTTATAGATAAAAACGGCGCAGAAATCTCAACAGCGATGGCCGCACAGAATACTGAACGAGTAGACGAACTCCAGCTGACTGTTTCATCGAGAAAATTGTTCGAGGTTGCTCAAAAACTGAAAGAGAGTTGGCTTGCTGGGGGCGGCAAAAAAGTATCAGTTCGAGTGGCGAAGAACACAGACTATTTGTCTATCCAGTACATAGAAATGAAAACGGTCGAAATCGGTTTGAAATTGCCGCGTTGTCATGATGCTAGGGGGAAATACAAGCTGGGATGTGCCGTGAATTCAAATCGGGCATTGAGTTTGGTAACCTATAGCGAGTTACAAAAGGGATCTGAGCTTGGTCGTGGGCGATCAGCGTTGGAAAGCGAGAGTATCAACGCGCTGACGCAGAGTAAAAGCGTTAAGTTTCAGGGTGCCGTGAAATGACTGTTGATCAGACACTCGAGATACCAACCCCCGTAGATAGCGGTATTTCTATGAAAACTGCTGCCGCGTTTGTTTTGGATGCGCAAAGCCTCCAACAGATGCGTCTTTGTTTGCCGCGGTTGGGTTTTGAGGTAGAGGGCATCGAACGAGGTGACGTTCGAGATGCCATTAGGACTTATTCAGAGACGCAATCACCAGAACTTCTAATAGTGGATATATCTGACTTCGATATGCCTCTCTCTGAGCTTGAAATACTGGCAAACGTCTGCGCCCCCGATGTGAGGGTTGTTGTGATTGGAGATCAAGATAACGTAGGCCTATACCGAAATTTAATGCGCTATGGCGTGTCAGAATATCTGGTAAAACCGCTGCCCTCCGATGTTCTATTTCAATCGCTCAAGCAAGTGTGCGGAGGAGAAAATATCAATTCCAAAGCTAATAAAACAGGAAAAACAATTGGCGTTATGGGCGCCAAGGGCGGTGTTGGCGGCAGCACAATACTTGCCGGATTATCTGACGCCCTGTCGCGGCAATATCATCGCCGGGTAATGATGCTCGATATGAATTTTCATGATGGGGACTTGGCCGTAATTTTTGGCAAGAGAAGTCAGCAGGGTTTGTTGGAATTGCTGAAATCACCTCATCGAATTGACGAATTGTTTATTGAACGTGTCGCCGTATCTTTGGGCCCAAGGTTTGATCTGTTATTTGGGGATCAAGCGATCGAGCAGAGAGTCGAGATATCTACGGAAGCGTTGGAAAATCTATTTGAAAGACTTCGGAAAAATTATCATTTCATTATCTCAGATATCATGAAGACGCCAATTCCGTCAGCCTTGCAGTTGTTAGAAGATTCAGACGTTAGAGTGGTGGTCATGGATAGAGGGCTTGGATCTATTCGAACAGTAACGAGAATGCTGAAAAGGCTTCAGGTCGAGCAAAGGCAAAAACAAAATATTGTTATACTGAATAACCCTCGGCCCAGTTTGAAAGGAGATGTCTCTTTCCACGATATAGAGGACGTTATTCAATATCCTATTGATTTCGAAATACCATATGACGGACGGAGCTGCGCCGACGCAGCACTTGCGGCAAAACCAGTTAGCCAACTTAAAGGCAAAATTGGATCTCAAATAACAGAAATTGCAAATTCACTGGTAGGTCCCGTTTTAGCCGGCCCACAGCAGAATCTTATAAAAAAAATAGTTTGGGAGGGGCAAAATGTTTGGAAAAAAATTAGATGATAGGCCAACAATGGTGTCTGAGGAGGGCGAAGAATGGAAGAGCCAAGAGCCAACACAGCCTCCAAATCAAACCGGCTCAAGAAGTGCCGCCGTATCTGAGGAATTGGTCGAGCGGATCAGGCGTCATTTTTTCGATCTGGTAAATCCTTCAATTGCAGCAAGCCTGCCAAAGGACGATCTGATTGGCAAAATTAACAAAGCCGTAATGGAAATTGTCGATCGAGAGAAAATTCCTTTGAATTGGCAGGAGCAAAGTCAAATTTCTGTGGATATTCTCAATGACATGATGGGCGTTGGCCCCATTGAAATATTGCTAAAAGACGACAGAATTACTGATATTTTGGTGAACGGTCACGACAATATTTTTGTTGAAAGGGCGGGCCAGCTGGAGCTAACCGATTTAAAGTTTAGAGACGATCAGCATTTATTGGGAGTTGCTCGTAGGATTGCAGTTTCAGTTGGTCGCCGTATCGATGAAAGCAGCCCCATGGTTGACGCGAGGTTGCCTGACGGGAGCCGGGTCAACATTATTATTCCACCGCTTTCGGTGAACGGAACGATCATCTCGATCCGAAAATTTCCCCTCAATTCAACTTCCTTAGACGATCTTGTCAAAAAAGAAGCTTTTACCCAGCAAATGGCTGATTTTTTGAAAGTCGCGGCTGCCTCTCGATTAAATCTACTTATTTCAGGAGGGACAGGATCTGGAAAAACCACCCTGTTGAATGCGTTATCTGCACATATTGGAGAAAAGGAACGTGTCGTAACAATTGAAGATGCGGCGGAGATTAACTTGCAACTGCAAAATGTGATTAGTCTTGAAACGCGTCAAAAAAATGTTGAAGGAAGCGGAGAAATTTCCCAGCGTGATTTACTACGAAATGCATTAAGAATGCGCCCCGATAGAATTATTATTGGTGAAGTGCGGGGGCCAGAGGCCCATGAAATGTTGCAAGCAATGAATACGGGACATGATGGTTCCATGTCGACCATTCATGCGAATTCCGCTCGGGATGCTTTAAACAGGTTGGAGGATTTGATGTTGTCCAATCAGCTGAATTCCAATCCGGAAATTATCCGGAAGCAAATATCGTCTGCAATAGACTTGGTGATACATGTTGTTCGTGATTTTAGAGGGCATCGTTATGTGAGGTCTATTTCTGAAGTTATGGGGATAGAGGGAGAGGTCATTGTTAGTCAGGAGATTTTCAAATTTGTTGATGAAAATAATAGTTATCCCACAGTTTTTTCAGGAAGTTTTACGCAAAATTCAGTGCGATTGAATTGTATGGATAAAGTCAAGAGATATGGCCGTGAGGTCAATTTGAAACGAGTCATGAAATGGTGACTATTTTTGGCACATCTCATGTCACCTCATTACTGACGCTGTTTGCGATTACAGCGTTCTTTAGTGGCGGCTGCTTTTTGGGTATCACCCTATGGAGAGGGTATCAATTAAGCAAAAAAATAACCTTACGACTAAATGAATTAACTCCTGAAAGTTCACTTATTGAAAAACGCGGACGCGACCTAATTGATGCACCGGTAAAAACCATATCGGTTTTGCGACAGTCTATGACTTACAAAATTTTAGGCGGCGCAATTGTTGTTTTGAGTATCATCTGGATCGTTGCAACGAAGGGATCGCTGTTATCGTTAGCTGTCTTCGGGATTGAAGTCAGTGTTATCGCTTTCATTTATTTCGCAACCCGGTACCTACGTTCACTAAAGCTGGAAAAGTTGTCTAACCAATTTCCTGAAACCCTTGACATGATCGCGCGAAATGCCCGGGTGGGGGTTACTCTGGAAGAGAGTTTCCAGCATATTCAAAGTGAATTACCAAAACCTATTTCCTCACTTTTTAGCGAAATATCAAGCAATTTGAGCATAGGTATTCCGTTGGTAGAAAGCCTTGAGAAAATTGTGGTGAAATTGGATTTAAAAGAAATCCGATATCTTTCTGCGATTTTGTCAGTACAGCGGAGAAGCGGCGGGAAATATGCAGAAATTATCGGAAAACTTAGTCAAAACATTAGAGATCAACATGAACAAAAGAAACGAATAAACGCAGTTACTGCGGAAGCCAGAACGGCGGCAAAGGTGGTGGCGATCATCGCGGGTGTTGCTGCTTTTTCAATGATTTTTATCAACCCGGGACAGTTTGAATTTTTGTTGATTGACCAGAGTGGTCAGTTGCTGCTGATGTATTGTATCGGAAGTATTCTTGCCGGTTTTTTAATAATATTCCGCATGCTGAGTTCGTTGAATGACTAGTTTCTTTATTCTGATGGGCAGCGGAACCTTATTTGTAATGTCAGTTCTATTGTTTTTTAGCGCAATTCAGCGGCGAAGACGGGAGCAATGGGGAGATAGACTAATTACTGTTCTTGAACACAGGTCTATGTCAAATCGTTTGTTTCTACCGACAACCAAAAACGCAGATCTTCTCAATGCCTTACCCGAAAATGAAAGCAAACATGATGCTTTGCAGCGGCGAGATAAGGATATTATTTTTTCTTATTTTGGAATGAGTTCTGGGAAAGCTTCGATCTATTTTTTAGGTGCTAGGGCAATCATTTCAGCAATATTTTGCTTCTGTTACAAGATAAGTGATGGAATGGGTTTTGTCCCGACGACTAATGATTTTTCTTGGTATGGATATCTAATTTTGGTGGGCGTGGTTGGGTTTATGGTACCGGAATATATTGTATCAAAACTGTCCAAGCGTCGGAAAGAAAAGATTGAGAAATTGGCACCTGATGCCATAGATCTTTTAACGCTAACGGTTGAATCTGGAATTTCATTCGATGAGGCATTACAGGTCGTCTCGCAAAGTATGCAGGGATATGGCTCAGTGCTGGCTGACGAATTGGAGATTTTGGCGGCTGAACTTGTTGTGTTGCCGCACCGGGAGGCGGCGTTTGCCAATTTGGTAGATAGGACGGGATCGGCGACATTTGGATATTTGAAGTTGGCCATATTGCAGGGTGAAAAATTTGGCGCCCCTGTTGCCGGATCACTTCGTATTGTGGCTGAGGAAAGCCGCCAACAAAACTTTCTAGATAAAGAAGAAAAAGGAGCCAAATTACCCGTTTATTTGAGCATTCCGTTGATGTTGTTCATATTGCCGCCTGTTGTCGTGGTGTCTGTTGGACCAGGCTTTATTCAGCTAATGAGATCGTTTTGAAAGGCGCTGCAATGATCAAAAGAATTATCTTATCCCTAGCCACTGCATTAAGCCTTTCAGGGTGTATTTCTTTAAGTGATCTCTCATCAAATATTGAAACAGGTCTAATTGATCCTAAAGGAATGAAGGTTGCCGCTGCACTTTTAAAAAACGGTGATGCGGGAACAGCCGCTGGAATTTATGAAAAACTCCTCAATGATCAGCCGACTAATGAGGATCTGTTATATGGCCATGCAACGGCGATTTATGAACAGGGTAAATATCGGGATGCACTGATTGCATACGAAAAACTAAATGCTGAAACAGGTGGTAATTGCGATGCATTTGTTGGGATGGGGAATAGTCATCTAAAACTGGGAAGGCCAACGGTTGCAGGCAGTTTTTTTGCGCAGTGCTTAATGGATGAAAATGATCATGAAGTGGCATTGTTAGGTCGGGCAATCTCTTTTGACGCGATTGGTAAATCTAATGAGGCCCTCGCTTTCTACCAAAAAGCAATATCACAAAACCCTCAAGACTTAGGCCTCCGTAATAATTATGGATTATCGCTATTGATGGCTGGACAAGCACAGGCTGCAATAAATGAATTTGGGAAAATTGCCTTTTCTGAATTTTCAACAGTCCAGATGCGTCAAAATTTGGCGCTGGCATATGCCATGGCCGGTGATACGGGTGCCGCTGAGAAAGTTGCCGGGCTGGATCTTTCTTCTCAAAGGGTGGCGAATAATATGAAGATTTATGAGTATGTGCGAAATTTACCGGGTAATGAGGCTTTAAAATCACTCATATTTCAGGGAATAGTCCAATGAAACGGCTCCGTATTTTCTCGGCCTCAATCCTTCTGTGGCGGCGAGATCGCGGAAGTGTTGCCGTGGAATTTGGGCTTATAGCTCCAGTTATTTTGGTGTTGGCTTTCACGAGTGTCGAGGTTGGGAAAATGCTGGTAGTTGATAGCATAATGCAGTCGGCGGCAAATGCTCTCGTGATACAACTTCGCCATAAAAGCGCGGAAGAACGCGCCGAAATCTCAGCCACTACGGTTGCAGCCCTTTTAACGGAAATTCTCGCATCCAGAGGCAACGGTTGGGTGGATACTGAAAATGTTACCGTTCAACTTTTAAATTTAGACCAAAGGCAGCCAGATACGCCGAGCGGTGGAGGCGGGGATCAAATGAGGTATTTTTTCTTATATGAATATCAATCAACCACACCGATATCAATTTTGTTTCTAAATGCATCCTCTCTCTCTCGTTCAATTGAAATAACGTCGCGAAATGGAGCAGAAGAGATTTGATGATCCTAAAACCATTCTCTTCTTTTTATATGTGTACGCAGGGGAGCTTAATGATTGAAGTCGCAGTTGCTCTACCGGTTCTTGTTCTGCTGCTGTTTGGAGGCTTTGATCTTGTCCGATATGTGCAGGCAGTTGGCAAAGTTGATATGGCTGTCAGTTCCATCGCGGCCGAATTGCGAGACACTGATGAAATTGTCGTTACAATCGTACCTGAAATTATCGCAGCGGCTGAGAGTACATTATCATTCGGTGAGCTTGCGCCAACAGTCTCGATCGTGATTGAGGCGATTACTCTCGATCCTCACGGTAACAGTATTACGGCTACGTTGATTAATAATCCATCCACTCTGAACGCCTGCACCGACCCGCTAGGTTTAGCTGCGTTGCCAGTGGCAAGGGAGCAAGAATTCGCACCTAATCAGTATTTAGTCGTTGTCAAATTGTGCGCTGATTACGGGACGAATTTCTTTCTTTCATCTCTGATTCCAACATCCGCGCGGCAGATGTCGGCGTCGGCAATTGGCCACGCCAACTCTATTTTCAAAGTCACGATAGAATGAAAATCGTGAAATCAAACTTGATTTCACGGCTGTCACAGGACGAGGGCGGTTCTGTTTTAGTTTGGCTGGCTTTTACCTTTTTTCTTCTGTTTGGATCTTTAGCGTTAGCCGTTGATTTAGCACGGGTTTTTGTCTTTCAAAATCGACTGGATCTGGCGGCCGAGGCATCTTCATTAATAGCAGCTCAAAATTTATATCTGTTACCCGAAGACGATTTATTTGCGTTGGCATACGAAGTTGCTCGGAACAAAGTGGAAGATAATCCTTTCCCGTCCTTTACGACAGGAGAGGTGTTACTAGACGATTTCTCAATTTCGAAAATTGACGATGATGTGAGTATCGAAGTATCGCTTAAGGGAAAATTGCCGACAACTTTACTTCGATCTTTAAATTTTTTTGAGGACATTGACGTCCAGGCAACCGCAATTGCCGAAATGACGTTTTCCAAAACTGAGCTGGTTATGGTTCTGGATAGTTCTTTAGTCGCGGAGGCAAGCGGAAAACTTAGTGAAATCAAAACTGTAGCTAACTATGTCGTTGGACAAGTTGAACGGTTGGTCAATGCGGGAAAAAACATTAAACTCGCAATTGTTCCTAACGCAAACGTATTTATGAATGTTGCTCCTAATAAGGGATGGGTTCAATCATCAGATTGGCCGGATGATTTAATCCCGCCAAACGTTCCCGGTGTTACACAGTGGAGCGGTTCTCTTGAAAATCAACGATGGTGTATTGGGCGCCGCCTAGGAACTGCAGCCGTTTTACCTGTCTCCCCCCTTACGGAGCCATTCCCTTTGATACTGGCAATTAATAAAGAAGTCGGAGCAGACGGAATCAATATCTTTTCAATCACGACAGATGATAATTGTGGAAGTTCGCCCATAAGGCCATTGTCAGCCTCGGTGTCTGCTTTTGGTGGATATTTGGCTGATGTTGACGCTGCAGGCGTTTTTGCAAGGGGGCGTAGTTCTGTCTGGGCTGAGCGGTTGCTGTCACCGAATTGGCAAGGGATATGGAATGCAGATGCTGATACGCCGGTAGATTATGGAACGGGTATGCGAAAAGTGGTTTTGTTTCTAACGGGAAGCGGCGACACCGGAAATTCCCAAGATGAACAGGATTTTTCTGAAAGCTGTGAACGATTGAAACAATTTGGAGTTAAATTGATCATTCTAAATTATGGAGGTGGGAGCTCTACCAATGCGGGATATGAGAGCTGTATTAATGCTGGCGGTTTTTATGGGACATTTGATGAAAGTGCTTCGTTTAAAAGCACTGTGGCAGATTTTGTGAAATCATTGACGTCCTCGCGGCTAATCGCTTTAAACTGAACCTTATAGCGTTGGCAGGCTTTCCCAATTGTCAGGCATGATGAAAATGCGGCACTGTTCAACTACGTCATCTCCATCAAATTTTCCAAAGGCGACATATTGGGGTCTATTTGCGTCTAAGACTATTTCTGTTAGTGCTTGATGGGCATTCGGGCAGCCAAAAACACGCCAATCGATATCACGTAGCCTGCTCATCCATCGCATCTTTGGTAGAATGCAGTATCGGTTAATATTATCTGTTAAATTTGCTTGCAAATCACTGATTGTGCACCAGAACTGTATTTCACAATCTTCGGCTATGCGACCTGGAAGTAATGTCTTTGCCTCTGTTGTTTTGGTTTTCTCAAACAGGACACCTTTTACGAAGGGAGATGATTTTATGGGCTCGGATTTAATGTTAGAAAGACTTAAAGTTTTTTTGGCAACCTCAGTCGTGCATAAGGGAAGTTGGTGATCAAATAGGCGATCCAATTTTCGTTTAAGATTATCCTTTTTGAGAGGACCAACCCAGTTTTCTTCTAATCCTGATGTTGCTGTGTTTGCATAGAACTTGATGGCAAGTTCCCAATGATTGACTTCCCCGGCATAAGAAAATAACAAATCTAACTCGCCGTGAGTTTTGGTTTCATCCCGGATTTGCAAATTTGTTGCAAGGACGCTGACAGGGGAGATGTTTGAGAGCCAGTAAAACACAAGATACTCGAAATAGGTACCAAGGTTATATCGCTTCATTCCTGTGAGGAACTCTATAAGCGGGGCCGGGTTGTCTCTAACAGATGTCAAAAGTGCCGCTGTCTCAGGAAGAGACGCGAGATCAAATTCAGGCCGTGTTTTTGTGAGAAGAGGGGAGCTAATGACCCACTCAAGATCACTGGCCACATAGGGCCGAGTGTCACTTGTGTCGATCATCTCACTTTCCCTTTCCAATAGCCCGTTATAGAAACCAGAGACCGCTAGCTGGTTTTTAGCAGATCCCGAATAACCAACTCCAATTTGCTAAGTGAATTACACACTTCGGCAACAGTGCAGTTGGGTGCAATCTTCGTCATTTCTGAATCGCCCGTGCCCCAAACAGATTTACGTTCCGGATTAAGCCAAATCACGCGCTTCGCTCGCTTCTTAATATCCCGCAAAATATCTGCCCGCGGGTCGGCGCCATTAGATCTGCCATCGCCCAAGAAAATAACGGTCGTCCGGCTATCAATTTCATCAAAAACAAGGTCTCTGAAATCTTCCATAGCTCGGCCATAATTTGTCGACCGACCGCCAAAAATTTCAATGGCTTCCGGGATTGCTTCCTCCGGGCCATGCCTTTCAAATAGATCTGTGATTTCACCCAGCGTTCCTGAAAAAGCAAAAGACCTGACGTTGGGTAGAACTTCGTTCATGCTGTAGAGGAATAACAACAAAAACCGGGCGACTGATGCCACTGACCCACTGACATCGCATACAGCTAAAACCTTTGGCCGATCTTTCTCTTTTTGTTTCCAGTGCGTTTCAAAAAGCAGGCCGTCGTAGGCCACATTGCGGCGCATGGTTTTTCGAATGTCCAGGTGCCCACGATTTTTAACTTTTCTGACTCTGGAATTCATATCTGTTAGGCGCCGCGCCATTTTTCGGACCATGTCTCGCATAATTCGAAAATCTCGGTTTTCGATATTGGAGAGGCGAATTTTTTTCAAAACTTCTTGGCGGAACTGATTGCTTTTTCCGGCACTGGTTAGCGCAAGTTGACGTTCCACCATATCGCGGGTGGCTTCAAATAAGACTGATAGGCGCCGTGACAATTCTTCGGCGCCTTCTTCGTTATCTTCGCGCCGTCGATCACTGATTTCTTGATTAACTTCGGCAAGGCCCATTTCATCGAGAACTCGCCGGGTAAACAAACCCCGCTGAGTGCTCAAAACAATGTTGGATAAACCAATGGCCTCTGCCGCAGCATTCATGGACATGGTCAGACCAGTACGATCAGCTTGCTCTAACATCTCGAGTAAGGTGCTGGGCTGGGTGCCGCTTCCCTCACTTGGGGATGATGCACTTCCTTCTCCGCCTCCACCGCCGCCATCACCACTGGCGGACGGGGCGTTTTCAAGGTTGTCTAGGGCTGCAAGTTGGGCATCTTCGCCGCCATCTGAGCTGTCGCTGTTTTCACTCTCATCAATATCACTGACCTGTTCCAAAAGGTTTTCACCAAGATTGAGATCAGTGTCGATTGTGAAGAAATCGTCAAAACATTGATCGAAGCTAACCATTTCATCTGTGGTCTTTGCCATAACTTGAGACAAAGCAGATTTCAGTAAATTTCGATCAGAGTAGCCAAGCAGATCGATAGTTCGCGCCGCATCTAACACTTCGCCGATTGAGACAGGGACATCTGCATAGCGCAGCATGTCCACAAACTCGGCAAGAGGCCGGTTCATTAGCGAGTTACCTTTTTAGCTTCCGCAACCATCTTCGGAATTTCTATGTGCATGTTGTCAATGTCATCTTCAAATTTTAGAAGCATGTTCAAGGTATTCCGAACGATTTCAGTATCAAGGCTATCTGCGTGCAAGAGAAGTAAGGTCCGAGCCCAGTCAATTGTCTCGCTGACGGCAGGGAGCTTTTTCAAATCTTGGGTCCGCAGTTGTTGCACAAACGCAACCAGCTGGTTTCTGAGGTTTTCACTAACTTCAGGAACTCTGGTTTCAATGATTTGACGTTCACGGTCGCTGTCAGGGAAGGGAATGTACAAATGCAGGCAACGGCGTTTAAGCGCGTCGCCCATTTCCCGGCTGTTGTTACTTGTAAGGAAAACGATCGGTTTTGTTTTCGCTTTGATGGTTCCAATCTCAGGGACAGTAATTTGATAATCTGAAAGAATTTCCAGCAAGTATGCTTCAAACTCATGGTCAGATTTGTCAATTTCATCGATCAACAAAACCGTCTGTTTTTCTGATTTGATCGCTTGCAACAAAGGGCGGGCTTCTAGGAATTGCTCAGAGAAAAAATGATCACCAAATTGGTGCAATTTATCCATGGAAGCGTCAAGCCCTTGCGCATCCTCTAGCAAATCACCGAGTTTTTCTTTTAGGATTTGTGTATAGAGAAGCTGCTTGCCGTATTTCCATTCATAAAGCGCTTTGCTTTCATCAAGTCCTTCATAGCATTGCAACCGGATCAGATCAGCGCCCATCAGTTCGGCGGTGGCTTTTGCAAGTTCGGTTTTACCGACACCCGGAGGGCCTTCTACCAAAATAGGCTTATCCAGTTTTTGAGACAGGTAAATGCACGTCGCAATGTGCATATCACATATATATCCGGCGCTTTCAAAACGTTTTTGGATATCTTCGATGGCCGCGGTGGGCTCTTTATCTACAAGTGTCACGTAAAAGTTCCATATCTGGTGCAGCGAACAGTGCTTGCGGTGTATTATTTTTTATTGTTTTCTTCAAACCGTTCACTTCATTAGCAGGAAAAGTATCATAATTCCAGCCTTTGAAACTGCATCCAATTGCATCTCACTGGACAGAGACTTCTGGGCGCGGTAAAAGGCGAGGCTAGGCAACAGCTTATTCGTGTAATTGAAATTGTATCCATATTGTCTGCCGCCACGGCGACGGAGTTTGAAAAAATGACAACAGCAAAAGAAATTCGGTCCGGATTTTTGAATTATTTCGAAAAGAATGACCATCAGATCGTTGAGAGTTCACCGTTGGTCCCGCGGAATGATCCTACGTTGTTGTTTACAAACGCGGGCATGGTGCAGTTTAAAAACGTTTTTACTGGTCAGGAAAAACGACCTTACGACCGTGCCGTAACAACGCAAAAATGTGTTCGCGCAGGTGGTAAGCATAATGATCTTGAAAACGTAGGCTATACTGCACGCCATCACACCTTTTTTGAAATGCTCGGAAACTTTTCGTTTGGGGATTATTTCAAAGACAACGCCATTGAACTTGCTTGGAATTTACTGACAAAAGAGTTTGGAATTCCTCAAGAAAAATTGCTGGTTACTGTCTATCATGACGATGAAGAGGCTGTCGCTCTTTGGAAAAAAATTGCAGGTCTGAAAGACGATCGGATCATTCGGATTGCCACATCTGATAATTTTTGGTCAATGGGTGACACGGGGCCGTGCGGGCCTTGCTCTGAGATCTTTTATGATCACGGAGAGAATATCGCTGGTGGCCCTCCGGGCTCTCCCACTGAAGATGGCGACCGGTTTATTGAAATTTGGAACCTTGTGTTCATGCAGTTTGAGCAACAAGGCGATGGATCACGTCTAAACCTTCCTAGTCCCTCCATTGATACGGGTATGGGGCTCGAGCGGGTTACAGCCATTTTGCAAGGTAAGCACAATAATTACGACATCGACATGATGCGAAAACTTATTGAGGCATCTGCGGAAGCCTCTAATGTTTCAGCTGATGGCGAGTTCGTGGCTTCTCACCGTGTGATAGCAGACCATCTTCGGTCATCTTCATTTTTAATGGCTGATGGTGTCTTACCGTCTAACGAAGGCCGCGGATATGTTCTGCGCCGGATTATGCGCAGGGCTATGCGTCATGCGCATCTGTTGGGTGCGAAGGATCCGATGGTTTGGAAATTGGTGCCGGCACTTGTTGAAGAAATGGGCGCTGCATTTCCTGAATTGGAACGCGCACAATCATTGATTACTGAGACGCTACGACTGGAGGAAACTCGCTTCAAGGAAACGCTGGGCCGAGGTCTTAAATTGTTGTCCGATGCCACAGAAACTCTGGAAGATGATGAAGCTTTATCCGGAAGTGTTGCGTTTAAACTATATGATACCTATGGCTTCCCGCTTGATTTGACCAAAGACATCTTACGCGGTCAGGACAGGGCGTTGGATGAAGCTGGGTTCGATACTGCGATGGAGAAGCAAAAAGCCGCTGCTCGTGCCGCATGGTCGGGATCAGGGGAGGCCGTAACGGATCGCCTGTGGTTTGACTTATATGATAAACATGGCGCTACAGAATTCCACGGCTATCAAACCGAAGTTACCGAAGGTCAAGTTCAAGCCATTATCATCAACGGCGAAGAAGCCGAAACGGCTGCAATCGGTGCTGATGTTATGGTGATCCTGAACCAGACGTCTTTTTATGGCGAGTCCGGTGGTCAGGAAGGGGATATGGGGTCCCTGAAGTCTGAAAATGGCCTCGAGATTGAGATTACAAACACACTCAAAAAAGAAAACTTGTTTATCCATGTTGGTAAAGTATTAAGCGGATCGGTTAGTGCTGGTGATGCCGTTGCGACCCATGTGACAAGCGGCCGCCGGGCGCGATTGCAGGCTCATCATTCAGCCACGCATTTGCTTCATGAAGCCCTGCGTCAGTTGCTCGGTGATCATGTTATGCAAAAAGGATCACTGGTTGCAGAAGATCGCTTACGCTTTGATATTGCTCATCAAAAACCGGTGACACCAGAAGAATTAGCTCAGGTTGAGAAAGATGTGAACGACCGCATTCGCGTAAACGCTGAAGTGGATATACACATAACAACACCTGCTGAGGCGATCAAATCTGGAGCCATGGCGTTGTTTGGCGAAAAATACGGAGATGAAGTCCGCGTTGTTTCCATGGGCGGTCCAGATGCTGGTAAAGGCTCAGGTAAGTCATATTCAACGGAACTCTGCGGCGGCACTCATGTGAAGCGAACTGGCGATATCGGTTTTGTTAAAATCGTTAGCGAAAGTGGTTTGGCTGCGGGTGTTCGCAGGATCGAAGCCGTTGCAGGGGCAGCCGCCCTTGATTATGTAAATCAGCGGGAGAAGATCATCACTGATACTGCCGCAGCATTGAAGTCGGCCCCTGCGGAACTTGTTAGCCGGGTTACGGGTCTGCTGGATGAGCGGAAGCGCCTTGAAAAAGAGCTGAAGGACACACGGAAGAAGCTTGCAACTGGCGGTGCTAGCGCTGATCAAGCTGTTGAAGATGTGGCTGGTGTTTCTTTTGTCGCGCGCTTGCTTGAAGATGTACCACCGCGTGATCTGAAACCAATGGCTGATGAAATCAAAGCGCAGATTAAAAGTGGCGTGGTTGTTCTGATTGCGGCTAACGATGGTAAAGCGTCGATTGTGATCGGCGTAACCGATGATCTAACAGGTAAAATCAGTGCCGTGGATTTGGTGCGCGCAGGATCTGAAGCGCTCGGCGGTAAAGGTGGCGGCGGACGTCCTGATATGGCGCAAGCTGGCGGCCCAGACGCCAGCAAAGGATCAGATGCTGTGAACGCGATTAAACTTGCGATGTCCCAGTAATTAATTTTTAACCAGTTAAAATAGATTTAGAACGGCAGGATCCTATCCTGCCGTTCCTTCTGTGCAATGCGGAAGCACAGAACGCCTCCGAGTGACTCCTCGGATTTCCCTCTGCACATATATTTTTATGTCTTGAAAAGGGAAGCCGATTATTGAATTTAATTGATGGCGATGATGTGGCAGTTTCATGATTAAACTATGATATATGGCATCTACTTTTCTATCTACAGAGTAAATAGCGGCAGCGCTTCATATTCTGTAGAGGCAACAGAAAGGCCTTTTTTTTAAAGGACCTTGAGGTTGATGCTAAGCTGATTTCGGATTTTTAACCATTGCTCTTGTTAAGAATTTTGCGAGCAAACTGACAAACTCTTCACGGCTTTTCCCCATGCGGTAAGCTTGGGGTGCGGATGATTGAATTATTCCCATCATGGCATGTCCCATTAGCTCAGGGTCGACATCATCGTAGAGCTCGTCTTTGCTTTTGCTCTCGGTCAAAATTTTGATAAAACCCGCTGCAAATTTACTACGGACAACTTTTGCCGTCGAATCTGTTGGGTCGAAAACTTTCGTATCGACAAGCGCAGAACGGAGCAACCCAGGGTTTTGTTCTGCAAACTCCTGAATAGCTGTTAGGGCGTAGTTAATATATTCTTCGAAGCTATCGACTCTTGGAATTCGAGATTGCACGAAATCATGCAGGTCTTCTTGAGCCTCACTAGCAAAGGCCATGAATATTTCACGTTTGTCATGGAAGTGACTGTAGAAGGTCCCATGCGCAACGTCAGCCTCACGCGCAATGTCTTGTGGGCGAGTTTCATGGTAGCCGTGTTTGATAAATAACTTCCGCGCAGCGGCTAAAAGCCGGTTCCGTTTTTCGGCTTTGCGCTTACTCGCACGATCGGTTGCAATCTTCCCAACTAGTGCCTCCGTCATGTTTGTGTAACCCCTTATTATTTTTTTTGCAGCTGGCGCTGGAGTTTTTAGTGACAATTTGTCAATATCCTAAAACACTACCAGTCAGCCCGATAAAATTGAACTAAAAAATGTGGGAGAAAAGGCCGGCATGAATAATGCGATACCATTTAGACAAATGAACCGCCCAGAACCGGATATCTCCGTCGAGAAAAACTCGGATGGCTCATATCTTATACACAGTAATATAGCAATCGGAGAGTTCGAAACCAATGCCGCGAGTTTCTGGCTCCGATCCGCAGAAGAGTTCCCTGATCGGCCATTTTTGGTGAAATGTGGCCCCAATGAAGATTGGCCCGAACTCACCTATGGTGAGGCAAGAGATAAAGCAAACCAGATCAGTACTTGGTTGTTGTCCAAGGGATATTCTGAAGACACCCCCATTCTTATTTTATCGAGCAACAGCTTTGCCCATGCATTACTTGCTATGGGTGCCATGCAAATCGGTGTTCCAATTGTTCCCGTATCTCCATCGTTTTCATTAATGAGCCGGAATTTTGAAAAATTGAAATACGCAACAGACTTGGTGCAGCCAAAAATGATTTTTGCAGAAGATGGAAATGTTTTTGCAAATGCCATAAATGCCCTTGATGGAAATGATTTTGATGTTGTGACAGTTGGAGGCGACCGTCACGGCGGAATAACATTTGATGATATCCTTGTGACGGCGGATGACGGCGCTGTAAGTGCTGCACGGTCGCGCGTTGAACACGATACACTGGCCAAAATTCTATTCACTTCAGGCTCAACCGGGATGCCCAAAGCAGTTCCGAACACTCATCGGATGATATGCGCCGGACAGAAGATGCAGGAGTTAGTCTCTGAACCTCGTGATCCAATTGGCGATCAAAGCTATGTTCTCGACTGGTTGCCTTGGCATCATACCTTTGGGGGAAATGTAAACTTCTTTAGCATCATCAGGCTTGCAGGTACTTTATATATGGATGATGGCAAGCCCATACCGGGTTTGTTCGAACGAACCATTGAAAACATAAAACGCATTCGACCCAGCCGCTACAGCAGTGTTCCAACGGCTTATAGTTTTCTGCTGGACCGCATGGAAAAGGACGAAGAGCTCGTTGATGCATTCTTCGATCGGGTAAAAATTTGCCAATATGGCGGAGCTGCACTGTCACAAGAATTGTTCGAGCGCATGCAGGTTCTGGCTATTAAACATACAAAAATGCGCATGCCATTTGGGACCGGTTGGGGATCAACTGAGACAACAGGCATGGGAACTGCGGTTTATTGGGAAGAAGATCGAGTTGGCCTTATTGGGGTTCCTTATTCAGGCGTACAAGTGAAACTGGTTCCTGTTTCAAATAAGTTTGAAATCCGAATTAAAGGACCCCATGTTCACACAGGTTATTACAAACGGCCTGATCTAACAGAGGAATATTTCGATAGTGATGGGTTCTACTGCATGGGAGATGCCGTCAACTTTATGGATTTGGATGAATTGGAAAGAGGTCTTGTGTTTAGTGGCCGTGTTTCCGAGGATTTCAAACTGGCAAATGGCACCTGGGTTGAAACAGGGAGTCTACGGCTTAATTTGATCGACGCGCTGGATCCATTGGTCCGTGATGTGGTTATTGCAGGACACGACCGGGAAAATGTAGGAATACTAATTGTGCCAAACGAAGCAGTGATGAAGCAAGCCGGTGAAAACGGTTTTGCGGCGGACGGCGTGACGAGCGTTGTTGATACACCTTCTATCTTGGATGCGATTAAAGGGAAACTCGATCGCTACCATACTGAAAACGGCGGCAAGAGCCGCTTTGTAGCCCATGCGCTTGTCATGGGAGCACCACTGTCAGCCGACAGCAACGAAATAACTGACAAACAATATATCAACCAATCTGCCGTTCTCGAAAACAGGGCGGAACTGGTGGAACGACTATACAATGAAGTCTCACCCCCAGAGATTTTACAATTCAAATAAAGGAAATAAAAATGACAGAGTTAAATAAACAGTGGCTGCTGAAATCTCGCCCTCACGGGGAGCCTACTCTTGATAATTTCGAATTTGTTGAGACAGCTATTCCCGAACCGGCTGACGGCGAGTTCTTGCTGAAAACAATTTATATGTCTCTCGATCCGTATATGCGCGGCCGGATGAATGACAGTAAAAGCTATGCGGTAAGTGTTGAACTGGGGGAGCCTATGTCTGGCGGCGGCATTGCCGTTGTTGTGAAGTCTAACAACGCTCGCTTCAAAGAAGGTGACTATGTTGTCGCAATGACTAAATGGCAGGGCTACAGCATTTCAAACGGAGAAGGGGTCATGAAACTGGACCCAGCTGTTGCGCCGATCTCAACCGGTGTCGGAGTTCTTGGGATGCCAGGCATCACGGCCTACGCAGGCTTACTTGAAATTGGTAAACCCAAAAAAGGTGAAACCGTTGTTGTATCTGCAGCATCCGGCGCTGTTGGATCGATCGTTGGTCAGGTTGCCAAAATTAAGGGCACTAGAGTTGTTGGCATCGCAGGATCACCTGAAAAATGCGCGTATGTTGTTGATGAGCTTGGGTTTGATATTTGCGTGAATTATAAAGACGCAGATTTTGTTGAGCAGCTCGGCGCTGCGTGTCCAGATGGGATCGATGTTTACTACGAAAATGTGGGCGGCGCTGTCTTTGACGCGGTTTTCCCTCTAATGAACGATTTCTCCCGTATACCGCTTTGTGGCCGCATTGCGAATTACAACATGACTGAAGATCCAGAAGGCCCGAATAAACTTCCAGCCTTCTTTGGACAAATGTTAGTAAAGCGAATTACTCTTAGAGGTTTCATAAGCTTTGACCATTATGATCTCCTTCCGCAATTCCTGAAAGATATGGGAAGCTGGGTTCGCGGGGGTCAGGTAAAATACAAAGAAGATATTGTGGATGGCATTGAAAATGCACCAGAAGCGTTCCTTGGATTGCTTAAAGGCAAGAATTTTGGAAAGCTGTTGGTTCAAGTTTCAGACGATCCAACACGCGGATAAGTTAAGAATAAAGCTGAAAACAGTCAAAACCTTGGAAGGAAAAATTAATGACTGCAATTACTGAATTAGTAAGTTTCGACGTAGAGGGAAGCGTTGGAATTGTGACAGTCGATAATCCCCCCGTAAATGCGTTAAGTGCTGGCGTTCGCGAAGGTATTAAAGGCGGCATTATTGCTGCAAATAAAGATGATGCTGTTACGTCAATTGTCTTGTTTTGTAATGGTCGCACGTTTATCGCGGGTGCAGATATTACGGAATTTGGAAAACCTATGGTGGGTCCAAGCCTGCTTGAAGTTATTGTCGGAATTGAGGGATCTAGCAAACCAGTTGTGGCCGCTATTCATGGCACAGCGCTTGGCGGTGGCCTAGAGACAGCTCTTGGTTGTCATTACCGGGTTGCAAGTCCAACCGCGAAAGTAGGACTTCCTGAAGTGAAGCTTGGTATTTTGCCAGGTGCTGGCGGAACACAACGCTTACCACGTGTTGTCGGTGTCCCTATGGCTCTGGAAATGATTGCAGGTGGTGCGCCAATTGGATCTGCGAAAGCAGCCGAAGTTGGGCTTGTTGATGAAGTGATCGAAGGTGACCTGAGAGCAGGTGCCATTGCGTTTGCTAAAAAAGTGGTTGCTGAAGGTCGCCCACTGGTGAAAATTAGTGATCAGGACGAAAAACTGCAAGAAGCAAAAGAAAATCCAGCAATTTTTGATGATTTCCGCAAATCTATCGCCCGGAAAACACGGGGCTTTGTCGCGCCAGAAAACTGCATTAAAGCGGTTCAAGCCGCAGTCGAATTGCCTTTCGTTGAAGGCCTTAAACGCGAGCGCGATTTGTTCGTTGAGCTCATGGGCGGCGAACAATCCTTTAGCCAACGTTATTTCTTCTTCTCAGAAAGATTAGCGGCCAAAATTCCTGATGTGCCAAAAGACACACCACTGCTTGATATTAATTCATGCGGTATTATTGGTGCAGGCACAATGGGTGGCGGTATCGCCATGAACTTCCTGCAGGCTGGTATCCCGGTGATTATCGTGGAAACACAGCAAGAGGGATTGGACAAAGGTCTGGCGCTGATTAAAAGCAATTACGCGGCGACAGTATCAAAAGGTCGGATGAGCCAAACTGCAATGGATAAATGTATGTCCTTGTTGTCAGGCACCATCAAGCTTGAAGACATAAGTGACGTTGATATCGTGATCGAAGCGATTTTCGAGAATATGGAAGTTAAGAAAGAAATCTTCCAGAAACTTGATGCCATTTGTAAAGACGGTGCAATTCTTGCGACCAATACTTCTACATTGGACATTGATGAAATCGGTGAAGCAACTAATCGCCCTGAATCTGTGATTGGTCTCCATTTCTTCAGCCCGGCAAATGTCATGAAATTGCTTGAAGAAGTGCGCACGAAGAAAACCAGCCATACCGTTATGGCAACGTGTATGGCACTGGCTAAGCGCATTGGCAAAGTTCCCGCCATGGTTGGTGTCTGCGAAGGGTTTGTGGGTAACCGTATCCTCCATCGCCGTTCAGAGCAGGCGACAGCCTTGCTTATGGAAGGTGCTATGCCTGCCGATGTGGATCGCGTTCTGTTTGATTTTGGCTTGCCAATGGGACCATTTGCAATGTCCGATTTGGCTGGTAACGATGTGGGATGGCGTATCCGTCAGGGTAAAGGCGTAACAAGCCCAGTTGCAGATGCAATATGCGAACTTGGACGCTTTGGCCAAAAAACAGGCTCAGGTTACTACGAGTATAAAGAAGGTAGCCGGACACCAGTATCGGACCCAATTGTCGAAGATATCATTGTAAAAGCTTCTAAAGCTGCTGGTATCGATCGCCGTGATATTTCAGATGATGAAATTTTGAAACGGTGCATTTATCCGATGATCAACGAAGGCTCTAAAATCCTTGAAGAAGGTATCGCAACACGCGCTAGTGATATCGATGTTATTTGGGTTTATGGGTATGGATGGCCAATTTATCGCGGTGGACCAATGAGATACGGCGATGCAATAGGCCTTAAAAACGTCTATGAAACACTGCTGGAATATCAAAAGGAACATGGTGATTTCTTCAAACCAAGCGCGTTGTTAGAGCGTTTGGCGAAAGAAGGAAAAACCTTCCAAGACGCCTAGGTGTTTCTGGAAACAATGTAGAAAAGCCCCGCATTCTTGCGGGGCTTTTTTTTTATGCTTCTTTTTTATGAGCCCAAGCAATGTAAAGGGCCGGGATTAGAGATAGAGAAAAAACGAATGCTGAGATTAAGAACACATCTTCAAAGGTGTTGGTCAGCATTTGAATGTTGTCTGCAGCATCTAAAATGCCGTCCTTTGCAGTACTGGTGGCAATGGTTGTGTGGTGTTCTGTTCGTGCGGTAATTAATAGCGCCGTGAGGTTTACGCCAATAGTACCGCCAAGCATACGCACGAAATTCAGCGCGCCTGAGGCTTCAGGAACCATGAGTGGGGGCACGATTGACAGGGCAAATGTACTGTTCGATGGCATGATAAATCCAAGACCGATACGGCCCACAATGATCCAACCCGCTAAGAATAGGTAGCTGGTATCTTTGGTCGAAAAACTAATCACTATCGAAGCGATTATGAAGACAGTTTGTCCAAATAAAATCAGCCTGTAGGCCGGCATTTTATCAATAAGGCGTCCAACGATGGGAAAGACAAAAGCGAGGAGTAAGCCCGCAGGAAGTAACAGCAAGCCTGCGTCCGTTGCACTGGAAGACTGCACGGTTCTAGCAAAAAGTGGGATGGTGTAAAAACTGGAAAACATACCCGCGGTTGTAAGTGCGCCAATTACAGCTGAGGATGTAACGCGCAGGTTTTTGAACATTCTAAGGTCAACTAATGGCGCGGCGCTTTTAATATCCCGCAGGAAAAAAAGCAGTAATGATATGCCTGAAATTAGAAGGTAGGGATAAACGTGAAAGCTGGCAAACGGATAAAATTGGCTGTTAGATAATCCCGTTAAGAGGCACCCGACCGACAGGGCAATAAACACTAAACTGCCGAAATTGAATTGTCCGGGTTTTTGATCGGTGTCTTTATCGGGTAATAAATATGCCCCGCAGCAGCCAGCTATAAAGGCTAACGGGATAACCACGGCAAACGTCGTATGCCAATCCATGCTGTCTGTGATTATGCCGCCAATGACAGGCCCCATAGCCGGACCAATGACAACACCCATGCCAAACAGACCCATGGCGCGCCCTCTCATATTGGCCGGGAACAATAGAAAAACCAGTGCCATGGACAAAGGCTGCAAAAAGCCGGCACCAGTGCCTTGCAGTAATCGTGCGACTACAAGAACTTCATAACTCTCAGAAAACCAGCCGAGCAGACTGCCGACTATAAAAGATGTAATGGCAATTAAAAATGTGAACCGTGGTCCGATACGTTTCATTAGCCACGCGGTTGTCAGCATAGCAACGCTAGACGCACATAAAAACGCAGTGGACATCCATTGAGCAGAACCTTGGGTGATTTGAAATGTCGCCATGATATCGGTCAAGGCGACATTCACCATGGTCGAGGAGAATATGGTCGTTAGTAAACCCAGAACGACAGTAAATCCAGCGACCCATTTATAGGAGGAGCCAAACTTTTCGCGAAGCGCTGTGTTTCGATCCATTCTCATGATTTGCGATCAAACTCTTTGCGGAGCTCGTCATTATGTTGTCCCAATGCAGGGATAGGGCCAAACTGATCTTTAGTTCCCGCAAAGGAGATAGGGGATGCCACAAGGTTCACAGGTCCGTTTGGACTTTGCACCGTTGTTCGTTCCAGCTGGGGATGAGCAGATAAGTCCGCAACTGAATTGAGCGCGCCAAAAGCGATGCGGGCTGCAAGTAGTTTTTCAGCGGCATAGTCTCTGCTCAGTTTTTTGAAAATTTCGTTTATTTCTTCGTGTAATGCAATCCGATTGGCAACACGGTCAATATTCGTCAGATATCTTGGATCCTCTACCAGATGCGGCGCGTTTAGGGCCTTTTCACACAGATTTCGCCATTCAGTTTGGTTTTGGATGGAAATTACGATTTTTTCGCCGTCTCTTGTGTCAAATGCTTCATAGGGTGCGATTGAGGGGTGGCTAAGGCCACCCCGTCCCGGAGCTTTGCCGCCATATTCTTCGTGGAGGAGAGGGACTGTCATCCAATCGGCCATGCCTGCGAACAGAGTAGATTTAATGGCTTTACCAATGCCAGTTCTCTGGCGTTCATATAGAGCTTCAAGAACTGCAACCAAACCATGCATGCCAGCGGCAATATCACAAACTGACACACCTACTCGGCCCGGTTCTTCCGGAGACCCTGTTACCATGGCGAGGCCTGTTTCTGACTGTACGAGCATGTCGTAGGCTTTCATTTTTGCAAAAGGACCTTCCTCACCATAACCTGATATATCGACGGTTATTAACCGAGGCCGCTCTTGTCTAAGAGCTTCGCTATCTAAGCCAAACCGATTTACAACGCCGGGGGCCAAATTCTGAATGAAGATGTCTGCTTTTGAAATTATGGTTTTTAAAAGAGTGAGATCTTCGTTATTTTTGATATCAAGTTGGATTGATTGCTTGCCCCTATTAAGCCAAACAAAATAGGCGCTTTCTCCATTTACGACAGAGTCATATTGGCGGGCAAAATCACCTTCTGGGCGCTCAACCTTAATCACACGCGCACCAGCATCGGCAAGTCTGGAGGAAAGGTAGGGAGCCGCTACAGCTTGCTCAAGCGAGACGACGAGGATATCATCCAATGGTCGGGTCATATTTTTCTTCTTATTTTATTTATGCGAGATGTTAAAAATACTCTCTTTTGGGATAACAACCAATACTAAAAAACTTAAGCAGAAAACTGTAAAAGGCGTTATCATTTCCTAGGATAAACAGTAGATTATGACAATATAGTTTTTCTTGGCATTTACTTTAAAATGCAATTCGGAGAAAAAGATGACTAAAAAATCAGTGATTTTACTGTCTGGTTGTGTGACTTTTCTTATGTTGTGTTTAGTGAACTTACCTGCGGCAATCGCTGCTGATCGATTTGAAAAATATTGGACAGTAAACGAATATTTAACCTACAACCCTCAACAGGTCTCAAAAAGTAATTCGTTTATAAGTCGCGTTAGAGCCGCCGCGATACCCGCTACAAATATCAAAAAACCAATTCGGATAGCGGTTGTTTATCCAGGATTACAAGCATCCGATTATTGGAGACGTAGTATTGTGTCTTTAGAAAAAAGACTTAAGGAATTGAAGGCTCCTTATGAATTAGTTTCTCATTTCACAAAACCTGGTCTTACTGTTCATGAGCAGAGTAACAAAATTGGTCAATTCTTAGCTGCAGGTGCTGACTATTTGATTTTTACGCTTAATGTTAGTCAACACAAACCGTTAATCGAAAAAATTATGAAAGGCGACCAGACGAAAATTATCCTTCAAAATATAACGACTCCCTTGAAAAGTTTTAAATTAAGGCAACCTTTTCAATATGTTGGGTTTGATCATGCCATCGGCACAGAATATTTGGTGGAAAAATATTTAAAGATTTTCGGGGGTAAAGCTGACTATGCGATAATGTACGGATCCCCCGGTTACGTCAGTGAAATGCGGGGCGGGACTTTTTTGCGTCATATGGAAAAACACGCAGGAATGAAGCTTAAAGAGTCCTATTATGTGGGGTTCAACCGGAAAAAATCCTATAGGGCAGCGAAGGATTTATTAAAAAATCACTCAAATATTAAATTCGTGTTTAGTGCCTCGACGGATATAGCGCTTGGTGTTTTGGATGCTTTACGTGAAGAGGGACGGATGGGCGACATTATTACCAATGGTTGGGGCGGCGGTAGCGCCGAACTTGATGCAATTCAAACCGGTGACCTAGATTTTACAGTGATGAGAATGAATGACGATAACGGAGTTGCAATGGCTGAAGCTATGGTATTGGATCAGCTAGGAAACGTAAGCGCAGTTCCCACTATTTTTTCGGGTGATATGGTGCTGGTTGAAAAAAGTATGACTGACAGCGAAATAATGGAACTAAAAAACCGTGCCTTCAGATATTCAAAATAATGAACCATCAGTTTTAAATAAAACA
>CAJXWA010000011.1 GCA_913062525.1 uncultured Alphaproteobacteria bacterium
GGGTATTATTGCCCGCACAAAACAAGAATCCACAGCGCTCTACGCGACAGCACGGGTCTGGGACGATGGCCTCATCGATCCACGCGATACGCGAAAAGTACTGAGTTATTGCTTATCCATCTCGATGGAAGGCACCCGCAGAAAAACAAACACGAACACTTTTGGCATTGGCCGAATGTAGACAACTGGGAGAGAAGAATGCTTTACGGACCCGAACACAAAGAATTTATGAACTCACTCAGTAAATTCATCGAGCAAGAAATCAATCCCTATGTGGATGAATGGGAAGACGAAGGTATTTTCCCAGCCCACGAGCTTTTCAAAAAAATGGGGAACCAAGGTTTTCTCGGCGTCTGTAAACCTGAAGAATATGGCGGTGCGGGCCTCGACTACTCATACAGCCTTGCCATGTCAGAAACGCTGGGCCAGGTGAATTGCGGCGGTGTTCCCATGGCAATTGGGGTGCAAACCGATATGGCAACCCCAGCCCTTGCACGATTTGGATCAGACTATTTAAAAGAAAATTTCTTACGCCCTGCAATTTCCGGTGACTATGTTGCCTGTATTGGTGTGTCAGAGCCCGGCGCAGGCTCGGACGTGGCTGGCATCAAATCAACAGCAAAAAAAGACGGCGATGATTATATCATCAATGGGCAAAAAATGTGGATCACTAGCGGAACCCAGGCCGATTTTATGTGCATGCTCGTCAATACAAGCGACGGCCCCATGCATGCGAGCAAGTCATTGGTCGTTGTTCCAATGGATACACCTGGCATTACGGTTGAGCGTAAACTGGATAAATTGGGAATGCGCTCTTCCGATACTGCGCAGCTTTATTTTGAAGATGTACGCGTACCGCAAAGGAACCTCATTGGTGAAGAAGGCATGGGCTTCATGTATCAAATGCTTCAGTTCCAAGAAGAACGGTTGTGGGCCGCAGGAAACTCTCTTCAAAGTCTCGATAAAGCTATAAATGAGACCATTGCATACACGAGCCAAAGACAAGCATTTGGCAAGCCATTACTGGACAATCAAGTCATCCATTTCCGGTTAGCCGAACTTCAAACTGAAATTGAATGCCTGCGATCGCTCACCTACCGTGCTGTGGAAGATTATGTGGACGGCGAGAATGTAACAAAGCTCGCCTCTATGGCAAAATTGAAGGCTGGACGTTTAATGCGTGAAGTCAACGATGCCTGCCTACAATATTACGGCGGCATGGGTTTCATGAACGAGACACCTATTAGCCGTGCCTATCGCGATGGGCGCCTCGCATCGATTGGTGGAGGTGCTGACGAAGTGATGCTCGGCATCATCTGTAAATTAATGGATACACTACCAAAGAAAAAAAAGGGATAACCCACGATGGCATTGTTTTCTAAAATATTGATTGCAAACCGCGGTGAAATTGCTTGTAGGGTGATTAAAACTGCCCACGAAATGGGTTATGAGACAGTTGCGGTCTATTCCGAAGCGGACAAAGATGCCCTCCATGTGAAGCTCGCAAGTGAAGCCATTTGCATCGGGCCCGCCGCCGCCAGCGAAAGCTATCTGAAAATTGAAAACATATTGAACGCCGCACGGCAAACGGGCGCGGATGCTATTCACCCGGGTTACGGGTTCCTATCAGAAAATGCTGAGTTTGCGGATGCTTGTAGTCAAAACGGATTGACGTTTATAGGCCCGTCTTCAAACGCAATTACATTGATGGGAAACAAAGCTGAAGCCAAACGCCGGATGATTGAGGCCGATGTCCCTTGCGTGCCCGGATACGAAGGTCACGATCAATCAGATAGCAACTTCGTACAAGCTGCAGCCGGAATCGGTTTCCCCGTGATGGTTAAAGCCGCCGCTGGCGGTGGTGGTCGCGGCATGCGATTGGTTGCACAGCCTGAAAAACTGGAAAAAGCGTTAAGCGCCGCGCGCTCGGAGGCTGAAAACGCTTTCGGATCAGGTGAACTTATTATTGAAAAAGCCGTAGTAGAGCCACGTCATATTGAAATTCAGGTTTTCGCGGACAATCATGGAAATGTTGTTCATTTGGGCGAACGGGATTGTTCCATCCAGCGCCGCCACCAAAAAGTAATTGAAGAAGCACCGTCACCCGCTGTCTCGGAAACCCTTCGATCTGAAATGGGCGCGGCAGCAGTTGCAGCGGCCAAGGCCATTAATTATTCCGGAGCCGGAACCGTTGAATTTCTGCTAGCAAGTGATAACGCTTTCTATTTTCTGGAAATGAACACTCGTCTTCAGGTGGAACACCCGGTAACAGAATTGATCACCGGCTTTGATTTGGTGGAATGGCAACTTCGTGTTGCCCGCGGTGAAGTGCTTCCAGTGAGCCAAAGCGAAATCTCACTGAACGGTCACGCCATGGAGGCTCGCCTTTATGCAGAAGACCCGTACAAAAACTTCCTGCCAAAAGTGGGTACGCTGATTAAATGGGAAACTTCTGAAGGACCAGGTCGCCGGTGTGATCATGGCCTTGAGGATGGATCTGTTGTATCCCCGCATTACGACGCCATGATTGCCAAAGTCATTGCCTATGGTCGCACACGGGAAGACGCGAGGCGGCGGCTTATTAGCTCCCTTAAAGAAACGCTCGATCTTGGTCTAACCACAAACAAACAGTTTCTAATTGATTGCTTAAGTCACGAAAACTTTGCCAATGGAGACGCAACAACCGGGTTTATTGAAACTAATTTTCCAAAAAAATCTCGTACCCGGCCAGCACCGACAAGTGCAGCGCTTCGAATTGCGACAGCTCTGCATTTCGCCAGATCCCAGCACAATTCGGTTTCAGAAACCGACGGTTGGAAAAGCAGCGCCTTTGCAGCGAGCCCATTGATTCTAGAGGTCAATGACGAGAAAAAATCGTTCTCAATTGAACAATCAGACTTCAATCAATATCAGATTTCCTCAGAAGGAAGCTTAAACGAAGTCACTTTGCTTGACGTGTCGTCATCATCAGTTCGTGTTGAAATCGATGGACACCAAATGTCTGCGAACTATGCGTTTGATGATGCAGATCTGTATTTAGCGGCAGGCCCCTGTCAGTTCAAGTCACAAGAAGTAACTTTAGCGCCTGCCAGTTCTGGGGAAGCCGCTGGTGATGGCCGTGTCCTAGCGCCAATGAACGGCCGGGTTATTGATGTCAAAGTGATTGCGGGGCAAACCGTGAAGCGTGGACAAACACTTGCAACCCTTGAAGCCATGAAAATGGAGCATGATATCGTAGCGAAAATTGACGGCATCGTAGCCAAGGTGAGCGCTGCGGCTGATGATCAGGTGGCAACACGTGCCGTGCTTGTTGAAATCGACCCCGCATAGAGGATACCCCAAATGGATTTACTTGAACGCACTCCACCGCATTTCTACACAGAAGAACATTTCGCTTTTCGGAACAGTTTGCGCAGATTTGTTGACACGGAAATTGAACCTTTTGTTGAAGGCTGGGATGAAGCGGAAACGTTCCCCCGGGAGCTATACAAAAAAGCAGCTGACATTGGGTTGCTCGGCGTTGGATTTCCGGAAGAATATGGTGGAACCGAAGCGGACATATACTACGGGCTTATTGGCGCGGAAGAAATGGCAAGGTGCGGCGCCGGTGGATTAGTCGCCAGCCTGCTGAGCCATACAATTGGCGCACCTCCTATCCGAAACGTGGGTAACAAGGCTCAAAAGGAAAAATACCTACCGAAAATCCTGTCAGGTGAACTTATTAGTGCCCTTGCGATCACAGAGCCCTCTGGGGGCTCAGACGTTGCCAACTTGAAGACAACAGCAATACGCGACGGTGACCATTTCGTTGTAAACGGCTCTAAGACTTTTATCACCTCTGGTATGAGAGCTGACGTTTATACAGTGGCCGTTCGAACAGGCGAGCCTGGCATGGGCGGCGTCTCGCTTCTCCTGATTGATCGCGATACTCCGGGTTTTGACCGGACACCGCTTAAAAAAATGGGATGGTGGGCGTCTGATACAGCAACTTTATATTTTGATGATTGCCGCGTTCCTGCAGAAAACCTACTGGGTACCGAAAATATGGGTTTTCCAGCCATTATGCTGAACTTTAATTCAGAACGCTTGTGGCTTGCAGCGGGTTGCGTCTCTTTCGCACGCACCTGCTTCAACGAAGTCGCTGCATACGCAAAAGGACGAATGGTGTTTGGAAAACCGTTGTCGGAAAAACAAGTCATCCGACATAAGCTTGTCCAAATGGCGCAATCAATCAACGCAACGCAGGCCTATTTGGATCAAATATCCTATCTGGTTCAAAACGGCGAACAACCAATCGCCGATATTTGCATGTTAAAAAACCAAGCCACAGAGACCATGGAATTTTGCGCTCGTGAAGGCGTTCAAATTATGGGTGGAGCGGGCTTTATGCGAGGCCCCAAAGTGGAACGCATCTACCGCGAGGTTCGGGTAAATGCCATTGGCGGCGGTGCTGAAGAAATTATGCGGGATCTCGCATCCCGGCAGCTTGGTATATAAAATTGGTCAGACGCATGCCCTGCGTCTGACCAACTAATTAGTCTGCTGTTCAGCGTTAGCTTTTGTCGTGTCCACCGCGACCGAAGCCCTTCATGTGACGCATGGCTTTAATTTCGTCCATTGAGAGGCTACCGTCTCCGTCTGCATCCATTTTTTTGAATTTTTCAAGCACAAATGCTGTTACTTCAGATTCGGACACTTTTCCGTCCTGATCAGTGTCAAACTTGGACATCATCTTTTCCATACGTTTTTCTTTACGCATTTTGTGAGACGTTTCAATTTCCACCAACGTTAATGATCCGTCTTTATTTGCATCAAGTTTATCAAAGTGGCTTGCCCATCTTTTTGGCATTTCATCTGGGGTCATTACACCATCTTTATTGGCATCATGCTTTTCGAACATCTCTTCTAAGCCTTCGTGTCCCCATTTGTCAGCGTTCTTCGTTGCATATACAGCAGTTGGGAGGGCAATAGCTGCAATTATACCAGTAACAATAAAAATCCGTTTCATAAGTCGTCCTTTCAAGTGGTTCTCCCATCTTTAACGAGCCGCACAAGATCCTCCGTCGAACAAAATATAAATAATTTTATTGAACGATGTTCATTTTTATGAACAATAGTAAAAAATATATGGAGAATGCAATGTCAGAAGATATCGTTTTATATGAAACAGAGGGCCGTATCGCCCGCGTTACCCTTAACCGTCCCGACGCCTTGAACGCAATCAGCATGGATATGCCACGTGCCATCAGAAATGCTATTGAACGTGCCAATGACGATGACGCCATCCATGTGATTATCTTGCAAGGTTCAGGTCGTGCATTTTGTTCAGGTTATGATTTGAAACTTTACGCCCAAACCCCTGGCGTAAATGCCGGCGTTCAAGAAATGCCATGGGATCCCACAATCGACTACAAAATGATGATGGGAAACACCCAGGATTTCATGAGTATTTTCAGATCCTACAAGCCGGTCATTGCTAAAGTTCACGGATATGCCGTTGCTGGCGGTAGCGACATCGCCTTATGCGCCGATCTTGTTGTCATGGAAGAAGATGCTAAAATTGGCTACCCACCTGCGCGTCTCTGGGGCTGCCCAACAACTGCTATGTGGGTTTATCGCTTGGGCGTTGAAAAAGCGAAACGCATGCTACTTACTGGAGATCTAATTGATGGCCGCGAGGCAAAGGAAATGGGCCTCGTTCTAGATGCTGTGCCTTCTGACCAGTTAGAAAACCGGGTTATGGAACTTGCTAAACGAATTGGATCTGTTCCCAAGAACCAATTGATGATGCAAAAAATGATGATCAATCAGTCTCTCGATAATATGGGATTGGCATCGACACAAATGACAGCAACCATTTTTGATGGTATCACCCGACATAGTCCTGAAGGCATGGGCTTCAAGGATCGGGCTGAAGAGGTTGGTTTCCTTCAAGCCGTTAAAGAACGAGATAGTGGTGAAAATTTGGGTTAATGGCAAATACCAAACAAACGAATAGTAGAAAAGAAGACCTGCAGGCCTACAAACGCCAACGCATTCTGGCCGCCGCCACAACCCTTTTTCGTGAGAAAGGGTTGGAGGGGGCGACCATGCGTGCAATTGCCAAAGAAGCTGACTATTCTACTGGCGCGCCATATGCCTATTTTCAATCCAAAGAGGAAATCTACGCAGAATTACTTGCTCTCTCCCTTGGGAACTTGAATAACTCCGTCAAAGAAGCTACCGCCCGCTCAACAAGCGTCACGAACAAGGCCAGAGATGCATTTTCGGCCTATTATCAGTATTATTTTGACTTACCTGAAGATCTTCAATTGGGACTTTATCTATTTTCCAGTGGTGAGATTAGAAGGCGCGGTTTTTCTGACGAGACCAACCGCCTGCTCAATGGAAAGCTGATCGCACTAACTGGCTACATGGCGAACTGCTTGTATGATATTGACGAAGTCACCCCCATTATAGCACAACAAGAAACCATGGATGCCATCAGTCATATTACGGGTATTCTTCTGCTGCATGCTGCCGGCAGGATCGATACTTTTGGTTCAGATCCGCAAGAAATGATCGACCGATACCTGACACAAATGCTAGAAAGGATCAGAACTTAAAAAACAACAAGAATGTAGGAGTTCCCGTTACATGACAGACTATGTAGAGAGCTATCGCGGTCACGTACTGTCCAGTGAATGTGACATGATGGGCCATCTGAATATCCAGTTCTATGGCGCTTGTGTCAGTAAAGCGATGAAACACATGTTTTCAACCATTGGATTTTCCCCCAGCTACATGAAGCAGATTCAAAAAGGATTTGCTGCAGTAGATCAAAAAACTAAATTTCGGGGTGAACTACTGGCCGGTGACATTATGCACATGGAAAGTGCTATTATCGATTTTACCGATAAATCCCTCACCATCCATCACCGCCTGATCAACAGCGCAACCGGCGCCCTATCATATGAGACAAAGGTAACCGCGCTTCATTTTGATATGAAAGCCAGAAAAGCCATAGCATTTGACGAGAAAACACTCGCTGTTTTAAAATCTGCTAAAGCGCAAGAGGTAGCAGCATGAGTGTAACTTATTCAGACAAACTTATTCCAGGATATCGCGGCGCCGTTGAAACTTGGGAATGCGATCAGATGAAGCATATGAACGTGCAGTTCTATAGCTCTAAAGCTTCTATCTCTTTCTCTCACTTACTCAATGCTTTGGGCCTATCCCCTGCCCGTATTCGCGAGGATCGCAAAGCCCTCCGCTATCGGGATTTGAGAATTCAGTATAAAGCAGAAATGCTGGGCGGAGAGTTGATGTACGGTCTTTCTGGCGTGAGAGCGGCAGGCCCTGATGGCATTAAGGCTTTCACGCACTTGTTCAAAGCCGCCGACGATACACTGTCATCAATCAGTGAATTTAATTTAAGATACGAAGATTTGGATACGAGCGAAGAACACCCTATTCCTTTGGATGTTTTAGAAAAAGCCAAATCTCTTGCGGACGAACATGAAAACCTATTTTGTCCAGCGCCAATGAAATCATTGATCTTGCCATCAACGCCACTTGAACACATGTTTGAGACAAGCAGAAGTGCGGTTAACGTTTGGGAATGCGATCAGTTTAGCAATATGGAAACCCGCTACATTATTAGCAGGTTTTCTGACGCCGCCTCGCATATTGTCTCGTCCGTTGGGATTACCCGCGCGGTGCAACGAGAAAGAAATCTCGGATCTGCTGCACTTGATTATTACGTTGAATTTAACAAACCCATTCGCATGGCTGACGCAATTATTCTTAAAAGCGGTCTGCTCGACAGGAAACCTAAGAATTTTGTCTTTGGTCACCATATGATCAACTGCGATACAGGCGACATTCTCAATTCAACAACAGTGCTTGGTTGTTACTTCGACATGACGGCTCGAAAATCTGTGCCACTTCCGCAGGAATATGTTGATGTACCGGAAGAAAACCTATTGCGAAATCAAATGTAGAAAATGTCGGGCAGCTATTTTCTAGGCTGCCCATTATTTAATTGAAGTGCCGTTTTCACCAGAATCTACTAGAAAAAAGAATCCGTTTTTGTACTCATACTTTTGGGCCCTATTTCAAAGTAATATGGGCGGCTGACTAACAACTTAAACATTCAGAATGAGGGAAAATGTATTTATTAGGCAAAAGACAGACCTTTTTCAGCATTTTATTAGGCGTGTTGTTGTTAGGTGCGCCAAATGTATACGCGAACAGTAATTGCACCTCTTTTTCGGCTAACGGGATCAATAATTGGTACCCATTTTCATATCGAAACAATGACGGTGAGTTGACCGGCACGATTGTCGACGGTGCAAAAGCGGCGTTAAGTCAATTAGGGCTAGAAATGACTGTTCAGGATGACGTTCCTTGGAAGCGAATTCTCTATAACTTAGAGAAAGGTACCCTCGATATGGTTATGGGAGGGTATTGGAATTCAGAGCGCGCCGAAAAATATCACTATTCCCAACCCCTCGGCACCGATGATGTTCGCGTATTTGTAAGGCCAGGAGAGGAGTTTCCATTAGCATCTTTGGAGGACCTAATTGGAAAAAATGGATTTAATTTACTTGGTGGCTCTTACGGCGACGAGTTTGACAAATTTTCCTCAAAACATCTAAACCTGTCAAAGGTCAGTAAGAGCGACCAAATCATCAGAATGGTCGCTGCGGGCAGAGGCTATTATGGAATTGTCGGTTATGTCGAGGCGCTTGAGCATATTCGGCGTCATAAACTTGAAGGAAAAGTGGTCGCATTACCTTGGCCAGTACTGTCGACCGACGTCCATGTTCTGATTAATCGAGACGCCGCTTGCGCAAACAAAGTTAGTGAAATAAACGCAGTCATTCGCGATCTAAGAGAAAAAGGTGTTTTGCAAAATATCTTGGATAAGCATTTGAAAGCTGGACAACCCATAAAATAAAAAAAGGGCCCGGCACACTAACAGCACCGCACCCTTTGTTTTCTAGTCTAACGTTCTAACGTTCAAGCCGCGTAGAAAGCTTCCCCTTTTGCAGCCATGTCTCTAAGCATCTGCGGCGGCGTAAAGCGGGCACCATATTTCTGCGCCATCACATCACATTCACTCACAAAATTATCGACACCGACCGTATGAATTTGGCTAATAGATCCACCGCGGAAAGGTGCAAATCCCCAACCGAGAATCGACCCAACATCAGCATCTTCTGCCGTTGTCACAACATTTTCTTCCATGCAACGAGCCGTTTCAACCGACTGAATATAAATCAGGCGCTTAATCAAATCGTCAACGGAAGGCTGTTCGGCTTCTGGCAATACTGGAAAATGATCAGCAAGACTTTTCCAAAGATGTTTCTTAGCCCCTTTAGGATAATCATAAAAACCTTTGCTGTCTTTCTTGCCGACGCGTTTAAGGTCTTCAACCATCTTGCTCACGACAGGCTCGCTTGGTGATGTAATATATTTATCGCCCAAATCAATTTTCGTCTGATTGGTGATCTTGTACATCAAATCCAACGAAACTTCGTCCGCAAGGGCCAAAGGACCTACGGGCATTCCCGCCATTTTGCCGGCACTTTCAATCAAAGCAGGATGCACACCTTCTGCCAGCAATGAAACACCTTCACTCACATATGTTGCGAACACACGACTTGTGTAGAAACCACGGCTGTCATTAACGACGATCGGGGTTTTTCGGATCGCTTTTACGTAATCCATTGCCCGTGCCAAGGTTTCCTGACTGGTGTCTTTACCGCAAATGATTTCCACAAGAGGCATTTTATCCACAGGCGAGAAGAAATGCAGACCGATGAAGTTGGCTGGACGCTTACTGGCTTCGGCAAGGCCCGTTATGGGAAGCGTAGATGTGTTGGATGCAAAGATCGCGGTGTCTGCTAACACGGCTTCCGACTTTGCTGTTACATCTGCTTTGATTTCTCGGTTCTCAAACACCGCTTCAATAACCATCTCGGCGCCGTCAAGCGCCACATAATCAGTTGTCGGTGTGATCAGCCCCAATACAGCAGCGGCCTTTTCTTCGGTCATGCGCTTACGGCTAATGGCTTTTTTAAGCAAAGCCTCGGAATAAGCTTTGCCTTTATCTGCGCGCTCTTGATCACTGTCGATCAAAACCACTTCGATGCCAGCCATGGCAGACGCATAGGCAATACCTGCGCCCATCATACCAGCTCCAAGAACACCAACCTTCTTATAAGTTTGTGTTTCAATACCTTTTGGACGGGACGCCAATTTGTTGGCATTTCCAATTCCAAAAAATAGGGACCGGATCATATTCTTGGCTTCTGGCGACATGCAAGTTTTCACGAAATACCGTGTTTCAATGCGAAGTCCATTGTCGATATCAACGCAGCACCCCTCGTATACACAGGACATGATATTAAGTGCGGCGGGGTAATTACCTTGAGTCTTTTCCCGCAGCATGGCGTTGCCAGCCGTAAATGTCATCATGCCGGCTGCACTCATGGGAGCGCCGCCCGGAATGCGGAATTTTTTGTTATCCCAAGGCTGAACAGCATCTTCAGGTTTCGCGTTCAGCAACCATGTTTTTGCAGAAGAAAGTAACTCATCCGCAGGGACAACAGCGTTAATAGCGCCAACTTTCAGCGCCTTAGCAGGACTTAGATGTTTCCCTTCAAGCAAAAGCGGCAACGCTGCCTGAATACCGATAAGGCGTGGCAAACGTTGTGTACCGCCGCCGCCCGGCAGTAATCCAACCTTCACTTCAGGCAATCCGATTTTAGCTTTAGGATTGTCCGCTGCAATTCGGTGATGGCAGGCAAGGCAAATTTCAAAGCCCCCACCAAGTGCCGTACCGTTAATGGCTGCAACAAACGGTTTTCCCGCCTTTTCAATAGAACGGAACATCATTTGCAGCTCCATGCCATTGGCGAACATCTCTTCTGCACCGCTCCAGCCTTGCAACATTTCAAGATCTGCACCAGCAATGAAATCTGGTTTCGCAGATGTGATAATTGCACCTTTAACAGCGTCATCAGAAATGGCTTTTTCTACCGCCTCTGCAAAGGCTGGTATACTGTCGTTATTCAGCACGTTCATGCTGCGGTCTGGCATATCCCACGAAATGGTTGCGATACCATCACTATCTACTGAGTAATTAATCATCGTTTTATCGCCCCTTAAACGCGTTCAATAATGGTTGCTGTTCCCATGCCTGCACCAACGCACAAGGTTATGAGAGCCGTATTTAGATCACGCCGTTCCAGCTCGTCCAGAACAGTACCGAGGATCATGGCGCCCGTGGCACCCAATGGGTGGCCCATGGCAATAGCGCCGCCGTTCACATTGATTTCGCTGTGATCAACACTCATGACATCCATGAAACGCAGGACGACGCCTGCAAATGCTTCGTTCAATTCCCAAAGATCAATATCTGCGGCAGTCATACCGGCGCGTTTAAGTGCTTTTTCCGCCGCATAGCTTGGGCCAGTCAACATGATGGATGGCTCGCTTCCGATGGAGGCAAAAGATTTAAAACGAGCGCGTGCTTTCGTGCCAATTTTCACGCCAGCTTCTTTGTTACCGATGAGAACTGCCGCAGCACCATCAACAATACCGGACGAGTTTCCAGCATGATGAACATGGTTTAACTCTTCGACTTCTGGGTAGCGCTGCTTGATCACAGCATCGAAACCATACTGCGCGCCTTGAACAGCAAACGCCGGATCAAGAGATCCAAGGGATTGCATTGTTGTTTGCGGGCGCATGTGCTCGTCGTGATCCAAAATGGTCAGTCCGTTCATGTCGGTAACTGGGATCACTGAATTTTTAAAATAACCGTTGTCCCATGAATGTTTTGCTCGTCGCTGGCTTTCCACCGCGTAGGCATCCACGTCGTCGCGGCTATAATCCCATTTGGTACAAATCATATCTGCGCCGATACCTTGCGGTGCAAAATAGGTTCCGTAGGCAACTTGTGGGTCAGCCGACCATGCGCCGCCCGACGATCCCATTGGGACACGAGACATGCTTTCAACGCCGCCGCCAACAGTTAAGTCGCTTTGACCCGCCATGACTTGCGCAGCTGCCATATTCACAGCTTCAAGTCCAGAGGCACAGAAGCGGTTAATTTGCACACCAGACGCCGTTTCAGCATATCCAGCATGCAAAGGAGCGACCCGGCCAATAACAGCGCCTTGCTCTCCCACAGGTTCAACACATCCAAGCACCACGTCATCTACAAGCGAAGTATCAAGGTCGTTGCGCTGCTGCACCGCTTTAAGGGCGGCAGCTGCTAAATTAATTGGTGTTACTTCATGCAGGCTTCCACTTGCCCGGCCTTTGCCGCGAGGTGTTCTCACCGCGTCATATACAAATGCTTCAGTCATTTTTCTCTCCTATAGGCTGGCTCTAAAGAGACCTGCTGATAATTTCTTTCATGATTTCGTTAGTGCCACCGTAAATCCGTTGGACCCGAGCATCGGCGTAGGCGCGTGCAACACGGAATTCCCACATAAAGCCATACCCGCCGTGTAATTGAAGGCACTCATCAATGAGTTTATTCTCAAGATCAGAACACCAATATTTCGCCATGGCAGCCGTCTCAACCTCGAGCTCGCCTCTCAGCAATTCTTCAAGGCAACGATCAACAAAGACCCGGGCAATTTGTGCTTCCGTTTTAAGTTCCGCCAATTTGAATTTGGTATTTTGAAACTGGATAACATTTTTACCAAAGGCTGAGCGATCCTTCGTATATTCAATGGTCTCTTCCAGAACGATTTCCATCGTTGCGGTTGCCCCAATAGCAATTTGCATGCGCTCCCACGCCAGCTCTTGCATCAAGCAGAAAAAGCCTTTGCCTTCACCGCCGAGCAAGTTGGTCGCTGGGACCCGAACATCATCAAAGAAAAGTTCTGCTGTATCTTGAGCTTTCAAGCCCAATTTATCAAGATTTCGCCCTTTTTCAAAACCTGGCGTCCCCGTTTCTAGTAAAAACAGGCTAGTTCCCTTGGCTCCAGCGTCTGGATCCGTTTTAGCAACGACAATAACCAGATCACACATATAACCATTGGTGATAAACGTTTTAGATCCGTTGATAATATAGTGATCACCGTCTTTAACGGCTTTGGTTTTGATCCCTTGCAAATCCGAACCTGCGGCGGGTTCAGTCATTGCGATGGCACCAATCATCTCGCCGCTGGCAAGTTTTGGCAGGTATTTCTTTTTTTGCTCTTCTGTACCGTAGTTCAAAATATACGGGGCAACAATTTCAGAGTGCAAACTAAATCCAGGACCAGAGGCCCCAGCACGTGCTTGTTCTTCCATCATGATAACGCTGTAAAGTTTTTCAGCACCAAGCCCGCCGTATTCTTCGGGAATAGTCATACATAATAAGCCCTGCGATCCAGCTTCCATCCAAGCTTCGCGGCTAATATGCCCTTGTTTTTCCCATTCTTCACGGTGGGGGGTGATATGTTCTTCATAAAACCTGCGAACGGATTCACGAAAGATATTATGTTCTTCGCTGAAAATTTTTCTCTCAATCATTACGAAATTCCCGTCAACTTATTGTTATTATTAAATTATTTACACACTACTGACAAATTATCATTTTTAGAATACAAAAAAATTCCGAAAACTAACGGAGAAGCAACAACAGTCTTCACTATTATTGCTTCTCCATCAAGTAGCGGAATTAAAATGCTTCAGCGTCAAGTGCCATCATGGTTTTTGATCCGGCACTCATCTTCACAAGAAGAGAAGACACATCGGGGATCATCCGCTCAAAGAAGAAGCGAGCGGTTACCAGTTTGGTTTCAAGGAACTCTTTATCATCGGTACCTTCAGCGAGTTTTTCGGTAGCGATTTTAGCCATTTGAACCCACATAAAGCCAAGTGCAACAAGACCAAACATCCGAAGATATTCTGTTGACGCTGCGCCAGCCTCATCAGGATTTTTCATCCCTTTTTCGCCCAGCATTGCAGTACCCTGTTGCAATTTGGCAAAGGCTTTAGCAAGTGGTATGACAAAATCCTTCAATTCAGGGTTCATCATATTTTCCTGAATGAATTCATCTACCGGATGGAAGAAGTGACGAAGAGAGCGACCCAGATTTGCTGGAATTTTACGCCCAACAAGATCTAACGCCTGAATGCCATTTGCACCTTCATAAATTTGGGTGATGCGAGCATCGCGAACGAACTGCTCCATTCCCCATTCATGAATGTACCCATGACCACCAAAGCACTGCTGCGCGGTTGCGGCTAATTCAAAACCCATGTCTGTGAAATAGGCTTTAATAACAGGCGTCAAAATCCCAAGAGACTCGTCAGCAATCTGCCGTCCAGCTTCGTCAGGGTGTTTGTCCACCAAATCCACTTGTAAACCAGCCCATAAGCCTAGGGCGCGCGCGCCTTCGGTAAAAGCCCGGCACATTAGTAAGTTCCGGCGAATATCTGGATGCACAATGATCGGATCAGCTGATTTTTCAGGTGCTTTCACACCAGAAATTGACCGACCCTGCGTCCGGTCCTTCGAATAAGCAACGGCATTTTGATAAGCGACTTCTGCTTGCGACAAACCTTGGATACCAACACCAAGACGGGCAGCATTCATCATCGTGAACATGGCGCGCATACCCTTATGGGCCTCGCCAAGAAGATAACCAGTGGCATCTTCATAATTCATGACGCAAGTTGAGTTACCATGAATACCCATCTTATGTTCGATGGAGCCGCAAGTAACACCGTTCCGTGTTCCCGGATTTTCGTTTTCATCCAAAATGAATTTTGGAACGATAAACAAAGACACCCCTTTGATGCCATCAGGTCCACCCGGAATTTTCGCCAAAACCAAATGAATGATATTTTCAGTCATATCATGTTCACCGGCCGAGATAAAAATCTTGGTGCCCGAAACTTTGTAAGTACCATCATCTTGCGGAACAGCTTTCGTCCGCATCAACCCCAAATCAGTCCCGCAATGAGGCTCAGTTAAGTTCATGGTCCCTGACCAATCCCCTGACGTCATTCTAGGAAGATATGTTCTCTTCTGCTCTTCAGTGCCATGCTTCAAAATCGCAGCAGAAGCGCCATGTGTGAGGCCTGGATACATGCCAAAGGCCATGTTCGCTGAACTCATCATTTCAGCAAGACTGGTGCTAATAACATGTGGCAAACCTTGTCCGCCGTATTCTTCAGGCATGTCGATGCCAGTCCAGCCGCCTTCGCGGTAGGCGTCATAGGCTTCTTTAAATCCAGTTGGTGTCGTGACAACACCATCTTTCCAAGTACAACCTTCTGTATCGCCAACCTGATTAAGCGGCTGCACTACTTCTTCAACGATTTTAGCGCCCTCGGTGAGGATAGCGTCAATCATATCCGGCGTAGCATCTTCAAAGCCCGGATTGTTTGACATCTTATCCACACCCAACAAATCATTGAGGATGAATTTGATGTCTTTAACAGGAGCATTATAAATAGGCATTTTCTATCTCCCTAATTCCGTAGAGGTTTGCCGGTCATAAGCATATGCTCAATCCGGTCGAGTGTTTTGTGATTGCGGATCAAAGTCATGAAGCCTTCTCTTTCAAGTTCAAGCAGCTTTTTTTCCGAGATCGGTTGCGTAATGTCAGTGTCCCCGCCAGAGAGAACACGACCAACTTCGCCGCCAACAACAGCGTCATACGGTGTTGCCCTGCCCATTGTTACAAAACCAGAAACTGCCATATCAAAGGCAGCTGCTGCACTTGCACCCGGCAAATAGATATCTTCTGGCACTGGCGCCTCATATCCTTCGGCAAGTTCCAGCGCTTTTCGTTTCGCATCGGCCAGAACCCGCTTACGGTTCATGGTGACACTATCACCGTCCCGCAGGATTAACATATCGCGAGCTTCAGCAGCACTTGTGCAGACTTTCGCCGTTGAAATGCTTTCAAAAACAGACGCCAAAGCAGGCATAGGACCCCCTGGACGTTTTTTGTTTTGAATTGACCGCATGACAAGCTCTTTACAGCCGCCAAATCCTGGCAGCACGCCAACACCAACCTCTACAAGGCCCATGTAACTTTCCGCATGTGCTTGCACGGCATCAGCTGCGAGTACGATTTCACAGCCGCCACCAAGCGCCATTCCGGCTGGTGCCGCAACGACTGGGAAGGGTGCATACTTCAACTTCAGAAGGGCATTTTGACCTTCGCTGATCGAATTCTCAATAACAGGCCACATGGCTGTATTGGCAGCGAACAACGCAAGGCCTACATTTGCACCAACTGAGAAGTTATCGGCATCCGTTCCAATGACCAGAGCCTTGAAACCTTTTTTGTCGAGCTTGCCAGCTTCTCGCAACATATCGACAACGTCTTGGTCGATGCTGTTCATTTTTGTATGGAGTTCAAGACACGCAACACCGTCGCCCAGATCCCAAATGCTTGCGCCTTTGTTGGATTTGAACGCTGTTTTTCCGCGTTTGATGTCAGCCAGCATCCAAGCGCCTTCAACAACTGGAACTTTGGCATACTCGCCGTCCACAGTCATATAAAGAGCGTCTTCGCCGTCTTCTTTGTAAAGCGGGCGATCACCAACTGTTTTCAAGAACGCAGGAACTTCCATTCCTTCGGCTTCAAGACGGTCGATGAAGAATTGCACGCCCATTTGATTAAGTTGCTCGAATGGGCCGTATTTCCACGCATAGCCAGTTTTCATGGCATTATCGATGGCAATAATATCGTCTGCGATTTCACCAACCAAAGATGCAGAGTAGGAAATAACTTTTTTCAAGATCTCCCATGCGTATTTGCCCCCCACATCATCAAACTCGACCAATGCTTGCAGGCCTTTTTTGGCGGCCCTTACAGAACCCAACTTAGGCTTCTGTGCTTTAGCATATTCGCCAGTGTGTAGGTTACGGGCTTCTTTAACTTTACGGCCGCCGTCTTTATTCATGCGGTAGAAACCACCTTTGCCTTTACGGCCAGTGTATCCCTCGTCGATCATTTTCGTGATCGTGGCAACCATCGCATGATTCTCATCATACTCCTGACAGAACGGATCACTTGCTGGAAGCTCTTCCAACATAGACGCGTTTACTTTTGGCCCAAGATCAATGCCGGTTAAATCACCGAGACCGAAAATGCCAGTGCTCGGAATTCCCATGGGTTTTCCGCAAACAGCGTCAGCCTCTTCAACTGTCATACCCAAATCAAAGGCAGACTTGATCGCCACAAATGACCAATAGATACCGATACGATTACCGATGAAACCGGGTGTATCGTAGCAATCCACGACTTCTTTACCCAAAGACACATCGGCAAACTGGCGTAATTCCTCGATGGCGTCATCCCGTGTCAGTTCGCCCTTTACAAGTTCGAACAAGCGCATGTAACGCGGTGGATTGAAGAAATGGGTAATCGCAAAGTCTTTTTGTAGGCTTTCAGGCATCCCCTTCATCAACGTCTTCAACGGAATAGTTGATGTGTTTGAGGTAATAATCGACCCTGCTTTACGCACTGTATCAAGTTTTTGATACAAGGCTTGCTTCAAGTCAGGGCGTTCAATGATCGCTTCAACAATCCAGTCACAATCTGAAATCAAATCTAAATTATCTTCAAGATTTCCTGTTGCAATCATGCGGGCATTTTTCTTGTGCATGAAAGGAGCTGGTTTGGTTTTCAGCATCTTCGCAACAGCACCCTCAGCGAGCATATTGCGATTATCCGCACCCTCAGGCACGATATCCAGCAACACCGCCTGATATCCTGCATTGGTGACATGGGCGGCAATCGCAGCACCCATAACACCTGCGCCAATTACGGCTACTTTTTCAATAGCCATGCTTAGCAAGCCTCAAGAATGGTAGCAATACCTTGACCGCCGCCGATACATTGTGTGGCAAGTCCAAGAGATTTACCCTCGCGCTGCATCAAGCTTGCAAGTTTACCTGTGATCCGCGCGCCTGTCGCACCCATTGGATGACCAAGAGCAATGGCGCCGCCATCGATATTTGTAATATCGTAGTTCATGCCGGCTTCTTTCAAAACAGCAAGTGATTGCGCCGCGAACGCTTCGTTAAGCTCGATGATTTCCATATCTTTCAACGTCAGGCCTGCGCGCTCCAGCGCTTTCTTCGTTGCAGGAACCGGTCCGATACCCATGACTTCTGGGCCGCAGCCTGCAACCGCGATGGATTTGATACGAGCAAGCTTAGTCAAGCCATTTGCATCCGCATATTCTTCGGAACAAACCAAAGTCGCGGAGGCACCATCTGTAAGCGGCGATGATGTAGCGGCAGTAACACTACCATTTGCATCAAACGCGGGCTTCAAGGTTGCCAATTTTTCAAGCGTCGTTTCTGGGCGAATACAACCGTCTTGCTCAACACGGATATTTCCTTGAACAATTGGGATAATTTCATCAGAGAACTTACCTGCAGCGCGCGCAGCAGCCGCACGAGCATGGCTTTCAACCGCCATTTCTTCTTGTTCCTGACGAGAAATTTTATATTGGTTCGCCAGATTTTCAGCTGTGATGCCCATTGAAATGTAGGCTTCAGGATATTCTTTATAAAGTCCTGGATGCGGAGCTGGATTAAAACCACCCATTGGAACGCGGGTCATGCTTTCAATGCCGCCGCAAATGAACACTTCGCCTGCACCCATTTGAATTGCGCCTGCAGCCATATGAATGGCTTGCATGGAAGATCCACAAAACCGATTTACAGTTGTTGCTGATGCCGTCTTTGGAATACCAGCTAGGAAACTGATATTCCGGGCAACGTTCAAACCCTGCTCAGCTTCTGGAAACGCGCTGCCGATGATGACGTCTTCAATGTCATTTTTGTCCACGCCTGTCTTTTCAATAAGGCCGCGAACTACTTGTGCAGTCATTTCATCAGGACGAACTTTAATCAACTCACCTTTATTGGCAAGTGTAAATGGAGAGCGGGCGTACCCGGCAATGACCACATTCTTCATGCTCTAAAATCCTTTTTCAATCTCTAGCCCGTATTCATTAATCAGGCATGGGGGATGTATGTTGATATTTAAAAATATAAAAACCGCAATAAACGGCAAACCACTAAAACGAGTTATCAAACTTAAGCGAGTTTCTTTCCGCTGCTAGTGTCACCGTTCAGATAATCGGACAAATCGGAAACTGTACTTTCCAGCTCTTCAATCGCCTCATTAATATCTTTTCGTTGACCCATAAGCTTTTCAAGCTGCTCTTCACATTTCTGCAATGTGAATTTTAACTGCTCTCCGGATTCTTCCTTGGGATTATACAGGTCGATCATCTTTTTGATATCCTGCAGACTAAACCCTAACCGACGCCCTCGCAGGATCAGCTTTAACCGAGCGCGATCACTTCTGGAGTAAACACGCGTAAGCCCATCGCGTTCGGGCAAAATAAGCCCTTTATCCTCGTAGAATCGGATGGTCCGTGAAGTGACCTGAAACTCTTCTGCCAAATCTGTGATGGAATATGTATTTTTGTCCATTCCAACTCCCAGTTAAGAACGTTATTATTACTAATTTTACACTACTTGACGTTTACGTAAACGTCAACTTTCCTTTGCAGAAATAATAAATCGACTTTCTAACACGACAAATAGGTGCACTAATGAAATATATTTGCTAACATAACGCGCGTTATCAAAACTTACGTGCGCTTGGGGATAGTGCCAAAGATGTCGAAGAAGATCTCTACTTATACAGAATTCTGGCCCTATTACTTAGGGGAACACACTAATTTAGTGTGCCGGAGACTTCATTTCAGCGGAACGACATTCGCTGTGATAACACTCGTTCTATTTCTCGTAACAAAGTCCCCGATCTTTATTGCTTTGTCTATTTTGGGTGGTTATGGAGCCGCGTGGGTTGGCCATTTTCTCTTTGAAAAAAACAAACCCGCTACGTTTCAGTACCCTTTATGGTCATTCTACAGTGATATTAGAATGTATTTGCTATGGTTAAGCGGAGGCCTTGAAAAAGAACTAAAACTTAATGGTGTCGGTTAGGACAAATTGACACAAACACATCACCTCTGGGGGGAGGTAAAACTATGAATAACATCAACCAAATAGAGAAAGACTTCACGCAACTCTCTGACTCGCTTTATCGGGCCAGTAAAATTTTGAAATCTCTGGGCAACCAACGCCGCCTTGAAATTCTGACCTGCTTGTCAGAACAAGAATTATCTGTTGGCCAACTCGAACAAAAAATAAAAATCAGCCAATCTGCACTCTCGCAGCATTTAGGCAGATTACGCAGGGATGACATCGTTACAACTCGGCGTGAAGCTCAAACGATTTTCTATTCTTTATATAGCGATAATATCCGAAATTTGTTGCATTCTGTTCAGCTGGCAGCTTAACAATTAGGCGAAACACGAAAAAAATTACTTTTTCGTCATGAATTTATTACATTCAAAGTCTATTTATTGTATAGGCTGAGATAGTAATAAATTCATCAGCTCAAATCAGGGTCAACACCCCTATGCCAGTTTATCTTCCTATCGCCGAGATATCAGTGAATTTATTCCTGATTTTGGGCATGGGCGGAGCAGTTGGTTTGTTGTCTGGAATGTTTGGGGTTGGCGGCGGCTTCTTAATGACTCCGCTTCTCATCTTTATCGGCATTCCTCCGGCTGTTGCTGTAGCAACAGGCGCCAATCAACTCGTTGCCGCCAGTGTATCCGGCGTCCTTGCCCATTGGCGACGCGGAAACGTCGACTTTAAAATGGGAACAGTCTTGCTGGTCGGCGGCATCTTCGGCTCTGGCCTTGGCACATGGATATTTGCCCTTCTCAAAGATGCAGGTCAAGTCGATCTTCTCATCTCGTTATCCTATGTTTTGTTTCTTGGCGTCATTGGCGGCCTGATGCTGGTGGAAAGCGTCGGGGCTCTTTTACGAAGCCATAAAGGAACTGTAAAACGTAAAAAACTACACCAACACTATTGGATACACGGCCTGCCGTTCAAAATGCGATTTCGAAAATCGAAACTGTACATCAGTGCTCTCCTTCCATTAGTTCTTGGATTTTTCGTCGGTGTCCTCTCAGCTATTATGGGTGTTGGCGGCGGATTTGTGATGGTGCCGGCCATGATTTACCTCATGGGCATGCCCACATCAGTGGTTATTGGCACCAGCCTTTTCCAAATCATTTTTGTTACAGCCAATGTAACCCTCCTTCACTCTATGACAACACAAACAGTAGACGTTTTACTCGCTCTACTGCTCATGAGCAGCGCCGTTATTGGCGCTCAGCTGGGAACACGGATTGGTGCGAAAATGAAAGGGGAGCAGTTGCGCTCGCTCCTCGGGTTAATGGTATTACTGGTTTGTGCCAAATTGGCATTTGACCTCATATTAACGCCCGACGACCTATTCTCTTTCCGTTTGTTGGAAGGGGTGAATTAATATGATGGGCAATCGTTCAGTTTCTGGCCTCTTTGCCATAGCCTTGTTTTGCCTAGTCGTCGCGGCCCAACCCTCTCGTGCTGACAACACTCTGGTAACCGATATTTCCTCTCATTTGATCTCTGTGACCTCTGACTTCACCGGAACAGATTTACTGTTGTTTGGAACGGTTACATCGTCTGAAGGATCTCTTCCTGCCGACAAAGGAGATATTATTGTCGTCGTCAGAGGACCCAAAAAAAATGTCACCGTTAGGAAAAAAGAACGTGTTGCAGGTATCTGGGTAAATACACGAGCCATTGAAATAGCCAAAGTGCCAGGGTTCTATGCGGTTGCCAGCAATCGGCCCGTTACAGATATCAGCTCAACAGGGACCCTTGAGCGGTTAAAAATTGGCCAACATCGCCTTAGTTTATCTGCTAAGACAACCCCTCTTGATGTGCAAGATTTTAGGCAGGCGATTGTACGCCAACAAGAAGAAGTGCAGCTATATACAAGCAATCAGTCCGCTGTTTATTTTTTAGGCACCTCCCTTTTCAGGACATCTATTCACTTTCCTGCAAACGTACCTGTTGGTAACTATGTGGCCGAAGTTTATCTATTCCAAGACGGAGAGCTTGTGAGCGCACAAACATCTCCCCTCTTTATTAAAAAATTCGGCATTGGACGCCGTATCTTTGATTTTGCACAAAGCTACCCGACCCTCCACGGAATTGCCGCTATCATTTTCGCCCTGATCGCAGGCTGGATTGCTTCCGCACTTTTCCGTAAAGACTAAAAAGGATAATGATCTAATGATCATGAAGATAGAGGAGCTTGCCTCCCTCATTAAAGACGGCTGCAAACTTGCCATCCCTGCGGATTATAGCGGCGTTGCAATGGCTGTGACCCGCGAACTAATTAGGCAAAAGAAAAAGAAACTTCACATTATTGGCGTTCCAACTTCGGGATTACAAAGCGAACTTCTCATTGGGGCAGGTTGCGTCTCTGTGCTTGAAAGTTCTGCCCTCACATTGGGAGAATATAATCCTGCGTCCCGGTTTTCAGCTGCAATCAAATCAGGTAGCATCAAACTTATCGATGCTACCTGCCCGGCTATTCATGCAGGACTGCAAGCCTCGCAAAAAGGGCTGCCCTTTATGCCTCTTCGCGGAATAATTGGCAGTGACATTTTGAAAAACCACCCGGACTGGAAGGTTATCCAGAACCCATTTTCACAAGACGACGACAAGATAGTTGCTATTCCTGCCATTAAACCAGATGTCGCTCTGTTTCATGCGCCATTTGCTGACCGTGAAGGCAATGTCTGGGTTGGGCGGAGGCGCGAATTGGTTCATATGACGCAAGCCTCCAAGACAGCATATGTATCAGTAGAAAAAATCGTAGACGGCAATTTATTGGATGATGAGACACTCGCCGCTGGCGTCCTCCCCAACCTTTATGTCGGTGCTGTCGCTGAGGCTCCGTCAGGGTGTTGGCCTCTCAGCTTTTGGCATGGCGAGGGAGAAGATAAAGAACATCTCGATCACTATAAAGCTGTGGCAGGCACACAAGATGGTTTTGATGAATATCTCCAACAATTTATTTTTGACGGAGAAATCCCATGAGTGATGCTTCATCAAAAAAAGCCCTCATTTGTTTCATCGCCAATCTCCTGCGAGATTGTAACCATGTTGCAGTTGGCGCATCTTCGCCAATTCCGGGGGCCGCTGCACTGCTTGCAAAAGCGGCATGGTCATCTCCGCGGCACGTCAATATTTTGGGGTCGGTTAAGAACAACTTCCTAACTAATGGATCACAAGAGTTATTTGATTGTGCGGCTCAAGGCCGGATCGACGCCTTTTTTTTAGGTGGTGGTCAAATTGACGGCTCCGCTAACATCAACTTGATGGGCCGCGGTGAATATCCAAACAACACCCCACGATGGCCGGGAACATTTGGTTCCGCCTATCTTTACTTCCTCATCCCCAAAGTTATTTTATTTCGCGAAGAACATAGCCGCCGGGTCCTTGTTGATACTGTGGATTTCGTTAGCGCCCCGGGATGCAGCGCCCCAGAGACTTACCGAACTGGTGGACCTTATGGATTGCTCACAAACAAAGCATTCTTTAAGTTCGAGAAAGAGAAAGGATGCTTCTCCTTGAAAAGCATTCACGCCGGTAGTAGCTTAGAAGATATCTTGGACAACACCGGATTTGATTTTCTATACGATAAAGAAAATACGCCGGCTACACCTGAACCGAACCCAGAACTTCTAAAGGTATTGGAAAATGAGGTTTCCGTAAAAATTCGGGATGTATACCCTCAATTCTCCGATACCATATTCACACACTAGAGCCTTCTCTGAACCCTAATATAAATAATAATAAAATTTCCAAAGGAATATGTACAATGTCCAACAATGGTGCCCTTTCCGGCCTTAAAGTGGTTGACCTATCTCGCGTTCTCGGCGGCCCTGTGTGCACCCAAATTCTTGCAGATCATGGCGCAGAAGTCGTTAAAATTGAACCTCCTCAAGGAGATGAGACACGATTATGGGGACCTCCATTTAACGAGAGCGGCGTCTCTGCCTATTTCTCCGGCGCCAATCGAAACAAACGCTCTATTGCCCTGGATATTCGCAAAGAAGATGGTCAAAAAATCTTGCACAAACTGTTGGCTGATGCAGATATTTTGGTCGAAAATTTCAAAACTGGCTCTCTTGAAAAATGGGGATTGGGATACGATGATGTCCTCAAACAGAAATACCCAAAACTAATCCATTGCCGTGTAACCGGATTTGGGGCTGACGGCCCATTTGGTGGCTTCCCGGGATATGATGCGGTTATTCAAGCGTGGGCTGGCCTCATCAGCGTCAATGGTTCTCCTGACTCTGGCCCTGTACGAGTGGGTATTCCCCTTGTTGATTTGGGCACGGGAATGAACGCCGTTATTGGTATTTTGATGGCGGTAAATGAACGCCATACTTCGGGTAAAGGTCAATCCGTCGAAGCCTCTCTCTATGATACGGGTATACAATTGCAGCACCCTCATGGGGCTAACTATTTGATGAGCGGGAAAGAACCGACACTTACTGGAAACTCCCATCCCAACATTGCACCCTATGATTTGTATCCAACACAAACCGCCCCTATTTTTCTTGGGATCGGAAATAACGGTCAATTTAGAAAACTGTGCGCTGCCTTGAATTGCCCCGAAATTCCAACGGACCCTCGGTTTGTTGATAATGCCGCACGCCTTGAAAACCGAGATGCTTTAAATGCCCTGCTCGAAGAAAAACTAGCCGATAAAAATGGCGTGGAATTTGCGACAGAGCTTCTGGACGCGGGCGTTCCCGCAGGCGCCGCCATGAGTGTTCCCGAAGCCTTAAACCATCCCCATACAAAGCACCGTGAAATGGTTGTCGAAATGGATGATTACCGCGGAACTGGTATCGCTGTAAAGATGAGCCGCACTCCTGGCCGTGTTAGATCTGTTCCACCAGGGTTTGGCGCAAATGGACGCGATATACTGAAAGAGCTTGGATATGATGAAAATGAGATTACATCATTGACAAAGAACGGCATTCTTTGGGAACATCCAAAAACATAACTACGACAAATTAAGAACAATTGTAGCCGGGCGCAAACCGTCATAACCAATAAGAGCCAATCTGTTTTTGGCTCTTCATCAAGATAAATGGACAATCAAAATGGTCAAATTTGGTGTAAATCAATCTGTAAACCGTGTTGAGGACGCTCGCCTCATTACGGGAGCCGGCGAATATACAGATGACATTAATCTGCCCGGTCAACTATACGGGTATATGCTGCGCTCGCCCATTGCACACGGCAAAATTCTGTCTTTAGATATAGACGATGCCAAAGCAGCACCCGGCGTTATTGATATTATTACAGGCGCCGAATTGGCCGCGGCGAACGCGAACCAACGACCTTGCATGATCCCGTTGAAAAACAGTGATGGCAGCAGCCGCGCAGACCCAGGACACCCAGTTCTCGCCATCGACACAGTCAAATATGTGGGTGATAATATTGCCTTTATTGTGGCAGAAACGCTCGATCAAGCAAAAGACGCGTCTGAAATGATAATGGTTGATTTTGACGATTTGGGAGTGGTCAGCGACACCAAAACGGCAAGTGATGATGGCCAGCCTTTAGTTCACAGTGATGTTGCCAATAACACGGCATTTAATTGGGAACAGGGTTCTAGCTCTGAACTCTCAGGCATATTTGATAGCGCAGCGCATGTTACAACGGTCGACTTGATCAACAACCGGATTGTTGTAAATTCCATGGAACCCCGCGGCGTCATCGCTGACTGGGACAATGATGCTGAAAAAATGACAGTTCGCATGGGAACGCAAGGCGGCTGGGTTACAAAATCCCTTCTTGCCAATGCCGTCCTGCATATTCCAGAAGACCAAATTCGCGTCATCACCCCTGATGTTGGTGGCGCGTTTGGTATGAAACTCTTTTTCTATTCAGAATGCGTTGCCACTGTATGGGCCAGCCGAAAACTAGCACGGCCCATTAAATGGATGGGTGAACGAAGCGACGCTTTTCTATCTGACACTCACGGCAGAGACCATGCAACAACGGCATCTCTCGCCTTTGATGCCAACCATAAAATTCTGGGCATGCGCGTTCACACCAACGCAAACCTTGGGGCTTACCTGTCCACTTTTGGCCCCATGATCCCAACCATGGCAGCCGTAAAAGTTTTGCCCGGCGTCTATGATATTCCGGCGCTTCATTATCACTGCACTGGCGTTTTTACCAACACAGTTCCCGTGGATGCTTACAGGGGAGCCGGACGCCCTGAAGCCATTTATGTGATTGAGCGTTTGATGGATGCCGCCGCCGCAGAACTTGGCCTGGGGCCAGACGAAATTCGCAGGAAAAATTTCATCCCGGTAGCGGCCATTCCCTACACAACTGCTACCGGCTGCGTCTATGATAGCGGCGAGTTCGAACGCCTCATGGATAAAGCCATGGAAAATGCCGAATGGAACAAATTTGATGAGCGAAAAGCCGCATCTGCGCGGAACGGTAAAATCCGTGGCATGGGCATGTGCTATTATATTGAGGCAACTGCCGGTAACCCAAGCGAGACAGCAACGGTCCGTTTTGAAGAAAACGACATTGTAACTCTCGCCGTTGGAACGCAGTCCAGTGGACAAGGCCATTCCACCGCTTATGCACAAATTCTGGCAGAACGTCTTGGTGTACCTTTTGAAAACATCCGTATTATTCAGGGCGACACCGATAAAATCAAAACAGGTGGCGGCACAGGCGGATCACGGTCACTTACCACTCAAGGCCCCGCAATTCATGCGGCAAGCGATGAGGTGATTAACAAAGGCATGCAACTGGCAGGTCATTTCCTTGAGGCCGCTGCGCAAGACATCGAGTTTTCTGCAGAGGATGGCGAATTTTCTATCTCTGGTACTGACAGAAAAATAAGCATTCTGGAAATGGCACAACGCGCTCGCGGTCTTGGGCAATTACCTGAAGGACTTGAAGAAGGGCTCGATAGTGAGGCCAGCTTCACCGTTGAAGCGTTTACCTATCCAAACGGATGTCACATTGCCGAAGTTGAGATTGATGCCGACACCGGCGCCACAGAGGTTGTCCGATATATCATCGTTGATGATTTCGGCACCATCGTAAATCCGGCACTTGTTCGCCATCAGGTCATTGGCGGTATCGGGCAAGGCGTTGGGCAGGCTCTGACAGAAGAGACTGTGTATGATGAAGATGGGCAGCTCCTCACCGGATCATTCATGGATTATGGAATGCCAAGAGCAGACAACATTCCGTTGGATCTTCAATATGAAACAATTGATATCCCCTGCACCATGAACCCCATGGGCGTTAAAGGGTGCGGCGAAGCTGGCTGCATCGGAGCACCACCTTCGATCATAAATGCAACCATTGATGCACTTAAAGATAGAGGTGTTAGCCACATTGATATGCCCGCTACTCCACAAAAGGTCTGGCGCCTGCTAAATAATTTGGCATAACTCACTGTTCTCAAATATTTTTTCCAAAGGAACCTCAAAAAATTCACTTTTTTTGAGGTTTTTCTTTGATTTCGGAGAAAATTACGCGAATATATAAGTAATGACTAATTAAAAGAATTAGCTGCTCACTTAAAGCAGTTTTGCTTAGAGAGGCCCAATCGGATGCGAAATAGAGATGATGTCGCGTATGAGTTCCTCGATAGTTTGAAATCTGGATCCCCAGATGATTTTCTCGATCATTTAACTGACGATGTGGAGATTCACATTTGTCTGGGCAACCAACTCTACACCGATAGCTATGCGGGAACATTTATGGGGAAAAGTGGTGCTGTAAATCTATTTGTTCTTTGCGGGAACTTTCTTAAATACATAAGCGCATCCCCTACCGATTTCCATCATGAATGCGATAAAATGATTGTCCGCGGCGATCTGAAATGCCAGCTAACCACCAGCTCCATTATGTGGAATTCAAGCTGGATGCAAATTTGGACATTCTCAGGAGATCGTATATCAAAGCTGCGAGTTTTCGCCGATTACCATACTTTGCCCCTATCGGACATTGTCCCTCCAAAAATGGAAGCTGGTATGTGTGCCCCAAAAGAAGTTGCCCAAAAACATTCCTTTTTCTCGTAATCTAACAACCATTGAAAAGTTTTTGCGTTCCCCGTACAAGGAATGATGACTAGCTCTGCAAAAAATTCCACAAAATCCGCGCTATCAGCCCCCCTATTTATGATTGTGGGGTGCTTGCTCGTACCTTTGATGGACGGAACAGCAAAACTACTTGTGGCGGATTACTCCTTTTCGCAAGTGGTTTGGGGACGCTATTTTTTTCACCTAATATCTTTGCTTCCCTTATTTCTCATCTTTAGAGAGCGGATTTCTTTTGTGCCCTCTCAGATTAAATTACAAACCATTAGGGCTTTGTTCCTTGTGGGGGATACGGCGTTGTTTTTTGCGGCTCTTTCCTTCATCCCACTTGCGAATGGGACCGCCGTATTTTTCATAGCCCCCCTTATTATGACAGCGTTGGCGCCACTGGTTTTATCTGAAAAAGTGGGTTGGCATCGGTGGGGTGCTGTTCTAGTTGGGTTTTCAGGGACGCTGTTAATTTTACAGCCTGAAGCCGATGGGGAATGGTTTGGCTATTTTCTGGCATTTGGCGCGGCAGCTTTCTACGCCATATACCTGTTGCTTACCCGCAAACTCGCCGCCACTTCCTCTCCGTTAAATACGTTACTGTATACGGCTATCATCGGAACTCTCATCATGAGCATAGTGGTTCCGTTCGATTGGACTACTCCAGACCTGAGAGGATGGCTCCTCATGCTTACCACCGGAGTTATCGGCACTTTGAGCCACTTCTTCATCATCAAGGCATTTGAGGGCGGGGACGCCTCTCACCTTGCGCCGTTCACCTATTCTGAAATTATAAGTGCCACCCTATTTGGGGTTATTGTTTTTGGGCAATTTCCCGGGATCTCAACTTGGATCGGGATTTCTATTGTCATGGCAAGTGGTCTGTATATTTTCAAGCGAGAACAAAAGCGCCCGAACAGCTAACACCGTCCTCTTATTTTGCGGCAATTGAAATCGTCAGAGAAATACCGTTCCCGTTTTTTGAGAGTTCTTTTTCTGAATTTTTTGCGATGGGAACGCCTGAATTTTGGCAATAATAAATAATAATCGCCGCAAGCATAGACGCATCCAGCGTAACCATTTTCTCCTGCAAACTGCTATTAGCGGCTATACACACCAAGGCCGTGAGACTACCCTCCTCGCTCAATGAAATATCAAGGATATCGCCAGCGGGCAGAACGGATTTCTTCTCGGTCTGAAATAGCCGAACCGCCTCTTTTATCTCATGAGGTGAAAAATCTAATTTGCGAAACTCAGTGACCATATTTCTCAGTCTCTTAGCAGTTAAAGCTATTTATTGGCCGTGAGGATCAGTCTAGTCCTCTACCTATAAATAGCGCCGCCAACCGCAGAATCAATTGATACAACACAATAGCCTGCTCTTTAGAATAAAGAAACTCTCGCTAACTTGACAACCTAATGGCCGTACCCCAGGCAATCGAACGGTCCTTGTCTTACATTTGTTCTTGATCCATCAACACCCGGTACTTTTCAAAATAAACCTTGGCATTGATTTCACCATCAAGCAAGTGCTCGTAAAACATAGGATCACTTGCCCATTCGTGAAATGCGATCACATTGCAATCTTGGCACGTTTGCCTATAAGACGACGCCAATCTCCAGTACTTCGACAACTTGTCGTTTGAAACCTCAAAGAACACAGGGTCAAATGGAATCGGATATTCATCTTCTTCAAACTGGCACAAATAATATTGAGGCCTATTTTCCCAAAACACAATTCCATACACGGTATATTCTTTATTAATCTCCAGACCTACGTTTCCATCTGACATAGAGGTATTTTTTTAAGCTGCTTCAGTACCCTCTCATCTTCTATTTCACTCAAATTATTGATCCTACGCACAACTTTCATCTTTTCTCCTAACGCAGTCAATTTGACTTCATTATCCTAGTCGATACTATGCCTTTTAAAGTTGAAGTCGGAGAGTTTTCCTGTCTTAGGGTTTCCAATATAACGAAGACTTGGTATTTCTCCATTAGGTGATTTAACGACTAATTGCATTTTGTCCATACCACTAATCCGGGATGTTTTAGGTTCCACATAGTTCATTGGATTACCCTTAAACATAACCATATGCGTTGGCACCGCCAGTCAATCCAGTGAGACCAGACAGCATGCAGCGGCCGTTGTTGGAGGGGGATAGTCGTGACGTCCCAGACAACCGAACGGTCCTTGCCCATCATTTTCTCTGCGGCGCCTAACTGGTTGGAGTGGACGTAGTTGGTGTCTCTGACTGTCACTGCTACCAGCTTAACTGCGGCCGCACAAATTACAGATTTTCAGCCAAAAAGGATTGAAAGAGATGTTTTTTTTGAGAGCTATTTAAAAGAAATATCGACTACGAAAAAAATCCGTTCTATCGAACCATCTATTTATAGAGAGGAAGAAATGGTGCACCGGGGAAGATTCGAACTCCCGACCCCTAGATTCGTAGTCTAGTGCTCTATCCAGCTGAGCTACCGGTGCAACCTGACAGTCCTAATTCCGGACTGTTGCGGCGAACAATTTAGTTGTTGTCTGCTGCGGATCGGGAAACTAATCAAAAGCTTCAAACAATGCAAGTGCCGAATTCAAAAAAAATGCAAAAAACACAAAAAAAATCCTTTCTTGTGACAAAGCACTTCATTGGGTAGTATTTGGGTCTGTTTTACTGTAGTTAATGACAGAGTTATTCGAATTGGGGGCTTCGTAAACCCACCTATGGCCGTTTACGATACAAAAAATAGAGTGTTTCACGATATGGTATTTCGCATTTCCCGACCAATTGTGCTGACAGCAGTTTTATTTGCGGCTGGCTGCTCATTTGTTGACGATTCTCTGCTACCGGTTTTGACCGGGGGTGAGCCCAAAAGCGCTGCAGGACCAGTCGCTATTGCACCATCAGCGGCAGAAGCAAACCCAAATCCAACAGTTAGCGGTGCAACCGCAGTTGCTGCAGGTGTTGTAACACCAGCGCAAATAATGGCACCAGCGGCGATTGCCGCAGGGACACCACCGCCGTTGGGCACCACTAACTTTATTACACCAGGCGTAACTGCTGCACCGAACACGGGCACCTTTGTTGGCCAAAAAGTTTCGGTCCTGCGCTCAGAACTTGGAGCTCTGCAAGGACGCCTTCAACTTCGCAACCAACAATTGCAACAAATTCGGACCACGACAACAGGCAACTCTCAAGCCTATCATGGGACCATCGCTGCGGTTAATGCCCGCCTTCAAGTCGGAACGACACCGGGCAATCCGATTTTGATCAATCAATGGAATCAAGCGCAGCTTCAACTGGAGCGAATCGGTGCAGACATTTCATCCATGAACAGCCTTGCGAACGCGGTTGCTAGCGATTCAAGCATGTCAGCTTATTTGCTCGAATCAACTAGGGCAGCATACGGCCTCTCTGGCGCCATTGAAGAAGATCATCGCCAATTGGCAATTTTGGAAGACGAAACAAACCGGACAGTTGTCCTGGTTGATCGCCTCCTGAATGAGCTTTCAGAAGATATTAGCCGCCAGACAGCATATGTTGGAAATGAGCGGGCGAACCTCACAACACTTTCACATTCGGTTAAGAACGGTGAATTGTTAGGAACGAGCCTTTCTAATCGGGCATACCTTGCATCAGCACCTGTAGCCAACTCCTCCCCCTTCACAGGGTCGAGCACGCAAAATTTTGCAGCAGGCAACAGACAACCACTTGTCGTCATTCGATTTGATCGTGCTGACGTTCCCTACGAGCAAGCGCTTTACACAGCTGTAAACCGGACGCTTCAAGGACGGCCACAATCCGTATTCGATGTTGTCGCAGTAGCACCAATGCAAGGCGGAGCCGCTGACGTGGCTCTCAGCCAATCTAAAGCCACTCGCAATGCGCAAAAAGTACTGCGCTCTCTCACTGATATGGGATTACCTGCGGCCCGCATTAATTTGTCGGCAGCAGCGAGCGGTCAAGCGGTTACAAACGAGGTTCATATTTACGTGCGGTAAATATAAAACACATTTAGAAAAAGCGGCGATGTATTCGCCGCTTTTTTTATGCCTAAATTCAGTCAATTCATGGCTTGTATAGGCATCATTCACACATATATGAGATTTAGTATTCACTTTGATCGTTAGGGAAACATCCATGCTGCAAAATAAAGAAGGCCAACAGGTACCGACATGCACTTTTCCGCTGAGAGAAGGCGATAACTGGAAACAAGTATCCTCCAGTGCCCTGTTCAAAGGAAAAAAGGTTGTGGTCTTTTCACTACCGGGCGCATTTACGCCCACATGCTCCTCAACCCATCTTCCGCGGTATAGTGAATTGGCGTCCACGTTTGCTGACAACGGCATCGACGACATCATTTGCATGTCTGTCAACGATACCTTTGTTATGAATGAATGGAAGAAAGATCAAAACGCTGACAACATAACCTTTATTCCTGATGGTTCCGGCACCTTCACTGATGGTATGGGAATGCTGGTGGATAAATCCGATATCGGCTTTGGAAAACGATCATGGCGCTATTCCATGCTCGTCAACGATGGCATAGTTGAAAAAATGTTTATTGAGCCGGAAGTTGAAGGCGATCCGTTTGAAGTGTCAGACGCGGATACAATGTTGAACCACATCAACCCAAGCGCAGTACTTCCAAAAGCCATCACAATGTTCTCAAAGCCAGGTTGTAGCCATTGCACACGGGCAAAAGAAGCCCTCACCGCTGCTGGATTAGCATATGAAGAGATTGTCCTTGGAACTGATGCCACTTACCGTAGCTTATCCGCTGTTGCAGGAGCTGGCACCACACCGCAAATCTTTATTGATGGCATCAAAATTGGCGGCGCAGACGAGCTAGAAACTTATCTCGCGTCCTAGCCACCCAAATTACGGAATAAAAAAGCCCGCCAATTTCTCGGCGGGCTTTTCTTTTTCTCAAAGCTCAGGAACTAGTCGTCCCAGCTCATACGAGCCAGATCTGTTGCAAACAGATGTAGGTTTGGCCAAACACCGTTCAGGCCTTTACGGACCACGTGAAGATTTGCCAACTGGAACATAAACCCGTTCACAGCATCTTTCGCCAAAATCATTTGCGCTTCTTTCAACTTTGCACTTCGAACTGAAGGTACCAACGCTGTTTCAGCGGCTTTTATGACCTTATTGAAGGCTTCATTCTTATAGTTGAAATAGTAGCCTTCACGCGCATAAATGTTGATATCCATAGGTTCAACATGGCTTACGATAGACAGGTCGTAGTTTTTCTTTTTGTAAACTTCGTCCAACCATTTTGGCCAATCAACATTCTGGATGTTAATCTTGAAGCCTGCTTTTTCAAGCTGAGCTGCAACAATTTGACCGCCCTTACGTGCATAGTTGTCAACCGGTGGCAATTTCAAAGAAAGTGCCAATCCATCTGGGTAACCCGCTTCTGCAAGGAGTGCTTTTGATTTCGCAGGATCGTATGGGTATGTATTTGTCAAATCCACGTAATCTGGATGATGCGGCGCAAAATGAGAGCCGATCGGAGTGCCGTAACCAAACATAGCGCCATCAATAATTTCTTGGCGGTTAATGGCATGAGCAATGGCTTGGCGAACTTTCAATTTAGAAAGAGCTTCGCTTTTATTGTTCGTGCTGAGAATTGTTTCGCCGTTAGTTGTTCCTTCAAGAATTTGGAACTGATCGCCTAACTTAAACTGGCTAAGTGTTTCGTTTGGAACAGTCGCAAAATCAACATCACCTGTTAGCAAAGTCGCCATACGTGCAGCTGAATCATTGATGAAACGGAAAGTTGCTTTTTTGACTTGAATACTGGATGTATCACGATACGTATCAGCAGCGACCATCTTCACTGAATCGCCTTTGATCCAACGAACAAATTTGTATGGGCCTGTGCCAACTGGCTTAGTCGCATTGTTACCGTCTGAATCGGGATCAACAATTACTGCAGTGCCTTCGCCCAATTGCGCCAAAAAGTCACCACGAGGTTCTTTTAGCGTAACAACGATCGTTGTTGCATTTGGCGTATCCATTTTTGCAATATTGGTAAACCGGCTTTTTCTTTTGTTCTTGCTCGTTTCTGCTGCATTTTCTTCGAAAGTGTATTTTACATCAGAAGAATCAAATTCAGCACCGTCGTGGAACTTTACACCAGCTTCGAGATTGAAAGTATAAACCAATCCATCTGGGCTAACTGTCCAGCTTTTAGCAAGAGCAGGCTTCACATTGCCGTCAGCGCCAATACGTGTGAGACCTTCATAAATATTATAAAGTGTAATGAGGGAAATCGCGGCGGCGGCACCGGTCCGCGGGTCCAGCCCTGGTGGCTCCAAACGCATTCCATAATTTACTGTTGTTTTAGCTGCTTGCGCTGTCATCGGAGCTAAAATAGCTGATGCCAAGGCTGCTGCGACCAAAATTTTCTTCATCCCAATCTCCCGTATCATGTTTTTCTTAAGAGTGATCGATAGCCGGGCAGTTTCCCTAAGCTATCAGCATTATAAACGGCGCGGGCGACTGCCCTTGCGACGCAATCCGCTGCGATGGCACCAATTCTGGCCAGCGCAAGTGGTTCTGGTGTGTCCAAGGGTTTCTTTTCCGTGGACAATGTAAAGATAGTATCCCCATCAAACGGGGTATGTACAGGGCGGATTGAGCGCGCATATCCGTCTTGCGCCATAATGGCCACCCTTTGTGCCTGTGACTTGGTCAATGTTATATTTGTGGCAACAACACCGATTGTCGTGTTCTCCATCAAGCGGCCGTTAGTAATTGCATCCAATGATATATCGCCGTCAGTTTGGGGTGCGCCCACTCCGCCAAACTCGCCGTTTTGCTCAAACGGCCATGCCCAAAAACTATGGCTATTCGGAAACAGAACACTTCCCACAGGGTTCACCGCAATAACAGCCCCGACTTGAATACCGTCATCGGTAACCGCAGAGCAGCTTCCAAGGCCACCCTTCAGCATCCCCGCAGCCGCCCCATATCCAGCGCCAACATTTCCTAAGCTGAATGTGTTTGTCGCTTCCATAACGGCTTGCCGGCCAAGCTCACGGTAGGGAGGCATATGCCCCCAGTCTTTGTCACCGCCGTTGAACAAGTCAAACAAAACAGCAGAGGGCACAATCGGAACATTAAATTCTCGCATGGCAAAGCCACGCCCCGTTGCCGCCAGCGCACTGGTCGCGCCTGCTGCTGCCTCAAGCCCAAAAACGGATCCACCGCTTAAAACAACAGCATTGACGCGATCCACAAGACAATCTGGGCGCAAGACTTCGGTTTCCCGCGTGCCAGGGCCACCACCACGCACATCGACACCGCCAACCGCGGCATTGTCCGGAACAATAGCCGTCACGCCAGTAAAGGCATCACTATCATGGGCATTTCCGACGTTAATTCCGTCGACGTCCGTAATCAGATTTTTCTTTCCGGGTTTTATCATTACAATTTTCTGTTTCATTCTTATTTGGTCACGTTACTGTAGGATAAACTAGACCATCTCTTTATAGCTACTGTAGCAATTATTTTGTTTGAGTGAAAACAATTTTATCACTTAAAAAGCAAAGGCAAACTTGATGATAAAATCGCTTCAATTATTTCATAAAGCTATAACAGCTTGCTCGTTATTCATAATCCTAACAGCCTTTTCAGGGAATGCCACGGCTAAGGCATCCGGGAAATTTATGATTGCTGCGGCCAATCCTCTTGCCGCGCAAGCTGGCTACAACATATTGGAAAAAGGCGGTAACGCTGTAGATGCTGCCATTGCTGTTCAATTGGTTTTGACGTTAGTTGAGCCGCAATCATCGGGGATCGGCGGAGGGGCTTTCCTGCTTTACTTCGACAATAAAAACAAAAAGGTTGGGACTTATGATGGCCGCGAGATGGCACCTGCTGCGGTAAAAGAAAATCATTTTTTAAAAACCGATGGCAACCCACTTAAATTCTACGAGGCAGTTGTTGGCGGAAAATCCGTAGGCGTTCCGGGTGCATTAGCAATGCTTGAAAGCGCGCATAAGGACCATGGAAATCTCCCGTGGAAAGATCTATTTGACGCGGCAATTGAATTATCTGAGAAGGGTTTTGCAATCTCACCTCGCCTGCATTTTCTGCTGAACCGAGACAAATATCTCAAAACAAAATCTGCAGCGGCAGCCTATTTTTACAAAGCGGATGGGGCTGCAAAAGATGTGGGCACGATTTTAAAAAACCCGGCACTTGCTACTACGCTAAAAGCGATCGCATCGAATGGGGCAACCGCTTTTTATACAGGCGCTATCGCAGAGAAAATTGTCAATGCGGTTAAAGCCGATACCGAAAACCCCGGCCTGCTTACCCTCACCGATATGAAAAACTATGTGGCCAAAAAACGGGCGCCGATTTGTGCGCCTTACCATGGCTTTAATATCTGCGGAATGGGCCCACCAACATCAGGCGGTGTTACCAGCCTGCAAATCTTGAAACTTTTGGAAGGCCACAATTTATCCACAATAACATCAGGAAGTCCCGACGCCATCAATCTCATATCTGAAGCCAGCGCCATGGCCTTTGCCGATCGCGGGCTGTATTTAGCCGATTCAGATTTTGTAGATGTTCCAATGCAAGCCATGTTAAGCGCCCCCTACATTGCACGCAGATCGGCATTGATCGAAGCTGGAAAAACCAATATCCCCTATGATGCAGGAGATCCTGCAAAGCGCGCAAATCTGCTGACACCAGATGATGCAATCGAGCTTCCCTCCACCAGCCACTTTAGTATTGTTGATGCAGAGGGGAATGCTGTTTCAATGACAACATCCGTGGAAAATGTGTTTGGCTCTCGCCTGATGGCCGGTGGTTTTATCCTAAATAACCAGCTCACAGATTTCTCATTTCGACCATCGAAAAACGGCATCCATGTGAACAACCGAATTCAAGCAGGCAAGCGGCCTCGTAGTTCAATGTCCCCAACCCTTGTATTGAACGCAGATAACTCTCTTAATATGGCTATCGGGTCTCCCGGCGGCAGCCGAATTATCGGGTATGTCACCAAAACGATTATCGGTGTTCTCGATTGGGGATTGGATATGCAGTCAGCCATCGACCTTCCCCATTATGTTAATCGGAACGGCACTTTGGATCTTGAGAAAGGAACAGATGTCGCCGCATCAAAGTCACAGCTTGAAGCTATGGGATATAAGGTGAAGATCAGGCTTCTAAACAGTGGTCTGCATGGTATTAGGGTTACAGATGGCGGCTTGCAAGGCGGCGCTGATCCGCGGCGCGAGGGTGTCGTTCTCGGAAACTAGTCGAACTCAATTGGGGTGCCGATGGCCAGATTAAAAAAGTCATCGGCTCTTCCTTGATTGACCGCGATTTCGATGAGACCATTTGCATTTACATATGCCAGCGGTTTATTTTTGGGAACACTTGAGAATGTGCGCGATAGTGCCAACCTCTCCCCCCGAATGCTAATTCCCGTCACGGAAGCCGCCGAAATCCCAGTCATGGCGTTCCCGAACACATCGATATAGACAACTTCGGCAATCACTTTTGGCCATTTGGGCTGAAATAGAGATGCTAGAGGAACACTCTCAAGAAGATTGAAGTCTTGCCCCATGGCGATTTTTGCAGCAACAGGTGCAAATAGATCCCGCCCATGGAAACTATTTGAAAGTGTTGGCGGCTTCCAGATAATATTGAATGCTTCTGCTGTCGCATCGCGACGTAAAAGTAAGTCAAACAGACCATTATCTGGCCCAACAAACCACCGCTCACAACATTTGACGGCTATGGCCTTTCGGGCACTTCCCACTTCGGGGTCTACCACACATAAAAACACACTATTTTTTGGGAAATCCTGCATGTAAGCGTCCAGCAGAACGGCACTCGCTTTTACGCTGAAGGCGGGCAAATCTGAGAAGACAGGGATAATATCATCCAAATAGCCTGTAGATCTTACGCTCGCCGTCATTTGGCCCACATATGGGCCACTGGCTCCAAAATCTGTAAATAATAAAATCATATCAGCGACCTACGCGTCAGCACTTTCTGCCACAATAAACAGTCTAGAAAAGGGATATAGGGTCGCGCCGTCTTCCCGTTGCGGGTATGCCTCCAGTAATAATTCCGCATACTCCTGCTCAAACTCACTGACATCATCACCCTCTAATGCATTTAGAAAAGGTCGAAGTGCGGTTCCTCGTGTCCATTCTAAAACCGCATTTTTCCCATCCAACACTTGAAAGTATTTTGTTTCCCACAAGTTCAGCTTTGCCACCAACGGGGATAACAAATCATAATACCAATCAATATTATGAACGGGCGCCGGGCGAACGAGATGCCCAAGTTTGTCCAGCCACCGGTCCGATTGCGCAAGCTCGTATAAAATTGCGTGAGAGGGCGCGCTAAAATTATTGGGCATTTGAACGGCGAGCGTACCGCCGGGGCGGAGAATTTCTAAAAGTGTTGGAAACAATGTTTCGTGATTATCAAGCCAATGAAGCGCTGCATTACTAAACAAAAGGTTGGCTTTACTGGAGGGATCAAAATTTGAGATTTCTCCCTGCATCCATTCGATGGCAGGATGTTCCGTCCGTGCCTTTTGGAGCATCTGTTCGGAGCTATCGAGACCAACGACAATTGCCTTATTCCAGCGCTGAGACAATATAGATGTCACATTTCCAGTTCCGCACCCCAAATCGTATATTGTCATGGGGTCAAATAAATCGACTTGAGACAACAAATCTATTGCGGGGCGGAGACGGTGATCAGAGTAAAGGTGATATTGATCCGGGTTCCAGCTCATCAGATACAACTTCCTCTTCAGTTTCTATTTAAGCAACATCCTATCCATTCAGGTGGATTACATAAATAAGATTCTCTCAAGAGAGTAAATAGAGCAACTATTCAAGTTCAGCGGTGTTCAGTTTTTTCGTGAAGAAAGGCCAATTAAAGATCGGGCCATCACTTTTTTTCTCGCTGATATATTCGACTTTTGCCCCTTGAGATCCAAGCTCGCTAACTTCGCGAACCCGTTCTGATGGTTTTGTGTATGGCTCTTTTTGAGAGTAACAATTTACACCGCCTAATGAGCGATAACAATACACGGGGTCTTGTTTAATTTCCCGTTGTTTCGCGCGGCAATATGCATCACCAAACATAACATTAACGGTGGTACAGTCTTGGTCCATAAGCTGGGATATCTTCTCGTCAATCACCGCAACTGCCGCAGTTGTGCAACCTGTTGTGGCCGATAGAACCAAGAACAATAATCCGATTGCGTAAAGCCGCATATTTAAGCCCGTCCCTTAACCGTTACCAAAAACGAATTTTCTTTCAGACAATAATAAAAAAAACTGGTTTCCAAATACTTAACGCGGCAGCTCAATAGCAAAACAAGTTCCGCTTTCATCGCTTTGAGCCGCAACTATTGATCCTCCATGGGCCGTAACCAACTCTTTTGCGATGGACAAACCAAGTCCAGTTCCCCCGCTTTTTACCGACCCCGTAAAAGGCTCGAACAGATGTGCTTTTGCTTGCGCCGGAAGACCCGGGCCGTTATCGCTGATCAGAATAACGTAGGTTCCCGGATTTTTCTTGGCACTAATATGAACCCGACCACCATCACTCAAGGCCTCAACCGCGTTTCGGCAAATATTCATGATCACGCGGTACATTTGCTCTCTATCGGCTTTCAGCAAAAATTCTTTCGGGACGTCATTTACCCATTCGATGTTTTCTTGCTCGGAGACAATGACATTAGCCCGAACCTCCTCTATCAGCGATGAGAGTGGGAATTTTTCAGTTACCGGTTCCCGTTCTTCCGCTTTTCCATACTTTAAAGTCTGGGTACACAGCTCAATGGCCCGGTCGATACTATTAACTAAGCGCGGGACAACTTTTTGTACCTGTGGATCGTCAAGCTGAGACAGGCTGTCGCTCACGATATGAGAGGTTGAAAGGATATTTCTGAGGTCATGGCTAATTTTCGTAACGGCGGTGCCTAAAGCCGCTAGATGTTGTTTTTGCTTTAAAGCAAACCGAAGTCGCGTTTGCATTATCTCAAGTTCACGCTCAGCTATACCGATTTCATCTTTCCTGTTTGAAGAAGTAATCCCGACAGACACATCTTCCGGTGACCGCCTAAACGCTATCATACTGGCACTCAGACGCCCCATAGGCCGAACCATCAACCAATGAAGAGCCAAAAACACCAATACTGCCGTCATCACTGAAATAGCCAATGACAACACAAAAATATTCCATGAATATTCATACATCGCGGCAGCAAGTGGTGCTTCATCAATGACCATTTCCAAAGAAGAGGTCGGCTCATTTACAATAGGGGTCGTGACCCGAATAATTCTATTTTTTCCGACAGTAAGAACTTCGATTGCATCTTCAATCAGTTTCAATGCGCCCCTCTGCGACAAATCAAAACTAGCATCCACAACTGCGGGCATGTCTTCGGTGAGCATCAGCATAGATGAGTTGGCACTTCGGAAAACCACTGACCGCGCGCCAACCCGAAAAAGAAGTTCCTCTTTAAGCTCTTTCGATACCATTTTGTCAGGTGCTGCCAGCAACGCGAGGGAGGCGAGATGAGAAAATTCTGTTTTCTTGACCAAATAATTAACGCGAAAGTTAGCGATAGAAGGGACAAAAATCAAAATCTCAGCAAGCATCACAAATACGATTGTCAGCAGCAAAAGACGCGCAGATAGGCTTCTATATGCCCGAGAGATTTTGCGAAGATAAATCATAGGTTATAAGCCTATACAAAATTCCATGGGAAACCAATAGATAGCGATATCACCACATAAACCGGAGAAGAAATCGAACTATCTTTCGGGTTTTCTCGCTGAACAAACTTGGCGTGTAGAAGCTGCCCGCTGCCCGCTTATTCACTTCACCAAGGGTTGGGTAGGGTGCTATAAAGCTGGCCATGCTGGAAATTTTCAATTTACCCGTAATCGCCAATGTCCATGGGTGAATTAATTCACCGGCCTGCATGCCGACGATCCCAGCGCCAAGTATTTTCCCCTTCTTGGTGGTAATTGCCTTTACCATCCCTTCTTCGCGGCGTTCTGCCCTTGCTCTGTCATTTTCCGCATAGTTGAACGTCAAAACACGAATATCATCACCGTACTTTTCGCGTGCTGCCGCCTCACTTATACCCACATTAGCCACTTCAGGATCGGTATATGTCACCCAGGGAACGGCACTGTAGTTCACTTTAGCTGGCAATCGAAACAAGATATTTCGAATAACAATACCTGCGTGATAACCTGCAACATGGGTAAATTGAAGGCCGCCGGCGACATCGCCAATTGCGAATATTTTCTTATTGCTGGTTCTAAGTCTTGCATCAACTTCAATTCCAAACCGGCTATAGCTGATACCAGCAGCATCAAGATTTAGCTTATCAAGATTTGGTTTTCGGCCAGCCGCAACCAATATGTGAGACCCCGTAATAATCTCAACCGCGCCATCTTGATCCAACTCAATATCAATGCTGCCGTCAGGCTTCCGTGATATTTTGGCAATCTTAGCACCTTCCCTGATATCAACGCCTTCACCTTTTATGGCGTCAATCGCCACTTTTGTGAGATCGGGATCGTCTTTTGCCAGGACCGAGAAGGCCTCAAGAACCGTAACAGCACACCCAAGACGGCGATGCGCCTGCGCCATCTCCATACCAATGGGCCCGCCGCCGATAACAACTAAATGGGATGGTTTTTCGCGATTTTCAAATAGCGTTTCGTTGGTCAGATACCCGCAGTCCTCCAGCCCCTCAATCGGCAAAGTAGCCGCTGATGATCCTGTGGCAATGACAAATCGTTTTGCTTCAATCACCTGATCTCCGACGACCAGTTGGTGATCATTCAAAAAACGGCCGTAACCTTCGAAGACAGTAACGCCAAGCTCCTCGAACCGTTCCACTGAATCGTGGGGAGCAATTCCGGCGATGATACCCGCCACATGATCCATCACGGCAGCGTAATCCACATTGGGGCGGTCCCCTGTCACGCCAAATTCTGCCGAATGATCTAACGCTGATGCTTTTTTTGCAGCCGCAATGAGTGCTTTCGATGGGACACAGCCATAGTTTAGGCAGTCCCCGCCCATTTTGCCCCCTTCGACCAAAACGACACGCGCGCCCATCTGAACAGCGCCAGCAGCAACACTTAATCCACCAGAACCAGCGCCAACAACGCAAATATCCGTCTTGATACTATTTTTAGGCATCGTAACTCCAAATTTCTACCCGGGGAATAATCAGGCTTTGCGCCATTTCTTGATCAATATAGGTAACAATGAAATGAGACCAAGTGCAACAAAAGACAGAATAATTTCAGTTGTTATAAGGGACGCGACGTCAAAATCTTTGTCGCATATTTGATCTGCTTTCTGAAGACAAGCCTCATACCGTTCTTGCTGCTCAACGATAACGCTGTCCAAGCCTGCGCCGATGAAGGAAAACACAAATGTCCCGGGAATGATTCCAATAAATGTTCCGATGATATAAGTCCGTAACGGAACCCCTAAGAAGGCTGGAGCGATATTAACAAGCCAAAAAGGAAACGCCGGGACAAGCCTCAAAAACAAAAGGTAACTCATGGCGTTATCTTGAAACCCTTTTTCAAGTTTTTCGAGCCACGGACCGGCTTTTTTCCGAAGCATATCGCCCAGTGATGTTGCCGCAATTAAGAACAACATCGCAGCCCCAACGGTTGCTGCCAAAACCGTTATGAAACCGCCGATGATCCAGCCGAACAAAAAACCACCACAAATAGACAAAAGCAATCCACCGGGAATAGAAGCAGCAACAACGACAGTATAAAGGGCAAAGTAGAATGCGAGTGACGCGACATAGTTGGCGCTCACAAATTCCAACATCGCGTTCCGATTCTCACTGAAAACCGAAAATGACAGATATTCATCCAATCCAAACACAAAAAATGACGCAAATAATGCGACGATAACCAAAAGAGGAATATGTTTTTTTATCTTTGACGCTGAGGCGGGTGTATTCTTTTCAGTCGCATTACCCATACCGAATCAATCCTTGTTTACAGCGGCAAATACTATTACTGCCTACCATCATTCATTTGGCGCC